>JAGUZZ010000261.1:0-3006 GCA_020060525.1 bacterium
AACCGGCCGAGCTCGGCCCTCGCGCCGCCGTCGTCGACGAGCCGCCGCATCGCCCGGACGAAGCCTTCCTCGTCGTCCGAGGGGACGAGAACGCCCGCGCCCGAGAGCACGCCGGGTATCCCGCCCACTTCGCTCGCGACGCACGCGACGCCGGACGACATCGCCTCGAGAAGCGCGAGGGGAACGCCCTCGCGGAGGGACGGAAGAACGAAGACGTCGAGCAGGGGATAGAGAGCCTCGAGATCGTCCCGGCGGCCGGGGAGGGCGAACCGCGCCTCGAGCCCGAGCCCGCGCGCGAGCGAAGCGATCTTCTCCCGCTCTTTCCCCTCGCCGAAGATCGCGAACCGGACGTCCGGAGCCCCCTCCCCGCCTGCGAGGCGCGAGGCCGCGCGGACGAGGAGCGGGAAGTTCTTGACCGCCTTGAGGCCGCCCGCAGATCCGACGAGCAGGAAGTCCCGGCCGGATGCGCCGGGAAAGAGAGATGCGGCGAGGGCCGCGCGCCGGCTCCCGCGCTCCGCCGGAGGCGCCGGTTTGAACCTGTCCGGATCGACGGCGTTCGGCACGACCTCGACGAGGCGCCGGGGAAAACCCGTGGAGACGGCCTCATCGGCCGCTTCGTCGCTCACCGCCACGCAGGCGGCGAAGCGCCGCGAGAGGAGCCGCGCGATCCACGCGCGCGAGCCCCGGAACTCGATGCCGGCGCTGTGCCTCGTCGTGACGACCGGAACGCGGCGAAGCAGCGACGAAAAACCGGCGACGACCTCGGCGTGGTAGAGATGGGCGTGGAGGATATCGGGGCGCGAGGCCGCGATCACGCGGCCGAGCCCCGAGACGAATCGCGGCGAGGCGAGCCCCCGGAGAGAGTCGAGCGGAAGGCGGAACATGGGTATGCCCTCGCCGACGAAGGACGTCTCGAGCCCCTCCTCGACCCGGCTCAACGTGCACACCGACGGCTCGCGACCCGCCCCCCTCAGGTATCGACAGAGACCGAGCACGTGGCGCTCGGCGCCGCCGACGCCGAGAGAGCTCGTGAGGAACAGGATGCGGAGAGGTTCCATCGGCGGGATCGATCAGGTGATGTGCTCGAGGTTTTCGACGCTCCGCTTGTCCGGCTGGACGGCCGGCTGCTTCTTCCCTTCGATGACGCGGAACCGCGGCGTCCGGAACGCCTCTTCGCCCGGCTCGCGCGTCGTCTCGGCCTTCTCCCACGAGATCAAGCGGTCGCCGCAGAGAAACGTCACGATGGCGGCGAGGGAAGCCGCGTTGACCATCACGAAATAGAAGGGAACGAACAGCACGCGCGACTGGACGCCGCCGCGCCGGAGAAGCGCGCCGACCGCGGCGAGGACGTAGAACGCGTTCTGGAGAACGAACAGCGCGCGGTAGACCGGCTGGTCGATCAGCAGGAGGTTCGCCGCGTAGAGCACGGGCAGCAGCGGCCCGACCCACCAGCGGATGAGCTTTCGCGAGATGAACTGAAAAACGCGGAACGCCCCGCCGAAATCCCCGCGCAGAGCCAGAAACCCCGTGAGCCCCCGCACGATGATGCGGCGCTTCCGCGAGAACTCCTCGCGGAAGAAAAAGGTCGGCCGCTCGCAGGCGATCGCTTCGCCGTCGTACACGACGCTGTAGCCGCTGGAGGCCACCGCGGCGGGAATCTGGAAATCGTTCGCGACGTCCCGCAGGAGCGGCCGGAAGAGCTCGCGGCGGACGGCGAATATCGTGCCCGTGCCGACGAGCACCGAGCCGAGCCGGCTTTCGAGCCGGTTGAGAAAGGATTCGTAGCGCCAGTAGAGGCCCTCCCCCTTGCCGACGTACGAGTGGTTCGTAAGGTAGAGCAGACGGCCGACCACGCAGCCGACGCGCTCGTCGGCGAGGTTGCGCACGAGCTTCCGGATCGCGTCCTCGCGGTAGAACGCGTTGGCGTCGGAGAAGACGAGCACGTCCGCTTCGAGACCGAGCAGCGCCTTGTTGAGCGTCGCGCTCTTCCCCTCGCGCCGGTCGAACTCCTTCAGGATGACGCCCCGCGGTTCGTACTCGCGAACGATGTCGTTCGTCGCGTCGACCGAGCCGTCGCTCGCGACGAGGACGCGGAGGCGGTCGGGCGGATAATCGAGCGCGAGGCAGTTCTCGATCTTTTCGCGGATGATCCGCTCCTCGTTGTGGACGGAAACGACGAGCAGCACGCGCGGCGTCGACGCCTCGTCGCGGACCGTTTTCTCCCGCCGGAAAATTCCGATCAGCGCGAGGAGAACCGGATATCCCGCGTACGCGTATACGGCAAGACCCAGGATTGCGATGAAAACAACCCCAGCAGCTTCGTTCATTCATATCCTCCGGGCAGAGTTACCCATTTGTACCATACCGCGGAGTCGGCGCAACGCTTTTTTTCGGGGGGGGGCAAAAAAACTCGCCGACCGCTTTCTCATGGGCTCTCCCACCCCTTCGGGCATTCCTTCGAACGTGAGAAACCGGTAGCGATTGTCCTATAGAACTCCTTCTCATTTGATTATAACGGGGCGCGCGCGCCGCGTCAAGGGGGGAATGCCGCCTGCCGCCCGCGAAGCGGCGGGATCATCTGGCGGCGGGAGAGTACGCGGTCAGACCTCCCGCCTGCGTCCCGATCCAGACCGTTCCGCCGGCGTCCTCGCAGATCGAACGGACGTAGTCGTCCGAGAGACCTTTGGCGGCCGTGATCCGGATCCATTCGCCTCCGCGGTGCACGAGGAGCCCGCCGCCCGCGGTGCCGAGCCAAATCTCCCCGCGCGACGATCCGAGCACCGCCGTGGGGCGCGCTCCCCGCAACCGTTCGGGAAGCTCGACGAGCGTGAACCCCGCCGCGTCGGCGCGGTACACCCCCGATTCGCTCGCGACGAGACAGACGCGCGCGCGATCGAGACCGAGGCGGTACCCGCCCCGCGCGGCGGTTGCGGCCGGGCCGCTGTCCGAGTCCGGCAGGAACCGTATCGCGGGATCGTAGACGCCCGCCGAATCAGATCGGAAGAG
>JAGUZZ010000165.1:0-2949 GCA_020060525.1 bacterium
ACGACGCTCTTCCGATCTTGGGGCGGCTCCCCGGCGAGGCCCCGCTCGGCGTTCAGCTCTTCGGCGCCGATCCCGGCACGCTCGGAAGGGCCGCCGCGATCGCGGCCGGTTCGGGGGCCGACTTCGTCGATCTCAACTTCGGTTGCCCCGTGAAGAAGGTCGTCCGCCGGAACGGCGGCGTTTCCATCATGCGCGACCTCGGCCTCATGGAGCGTATCGTGCGCTCCGTCGTCTCGAGCGTCGATCTCCCCGTCACGGCGAAGATCCGCAGCGGCTGGAGCGACGAAGACCGGAACTTCATCGAGGCGGGACGTCTCATCGAATCGTGCGGCGCCGCCGCCGTCACGCTCCATCCGCGGCCGCGGAGCCAGGGGTTCTCGGGAAGCGCGCAGTGGGAGGAGATCGCGGCGCTGCGGCGGGCGCTCGCGATACCGGTCGTCGCGAACGGCGACATCCGCACCCCCGCCGACTACGCCGAGGCGGCGCGGATCACGGGATGCTCGATCGCGATGATCGGCCGCGGCGCGCTCGGCAATCCGTGGATCTTCCGCGGTATCAAGGACGCGGCCCGCGGTCTGACGCCGCGCGAGGCGGGGATCGCCGAGCGGCTCGACACGATGGAACGTCACCTCGCGCTCATGGTCGATTTCTTCGGCGAGGAGCGGGGCGTGCGGGAGATGCGGAAGTTCTACCGCTGGTATGTGCGGTCGTTCGACGACGTCAAGAGATACCGGGCGCTCCTCGTGACCGCCCCGACCGCCCGGGAGGCGTCGTCGATCATCGCCGAAATGAGAGAGGAGCTGCCCGGACATGGACGAAGCGCGGCTTGCGAAGCTTCTTGAATCCGTCGCGAAAGGCCGGGTGAGCCCGGCCCGCGCGGTCGAGCGGCTCAAAGTGCTTCCCTTCGAGGATCTCGGCTTCGCCAAGGTCGATCATCACCGCTCGCTTCGCCGCGGTTTCCCCGAGGTGATATTCTGCGAGGGGAAGACGGCGGAGGAGATCGCCCGGATCGCGAAGAACATGTCCGCGCGCGGGGCGAACATCCTCGCCACGCGTTGCGACGCGGCGCTCTTCCGGAAGGTCCGCGCGCGGATCCCCGGCGCCGTGTATCATCCCGAGGGGAACCTCTTCGCCGTCGAACGGCGGCGGACGCGGAGATGCGGCCTCGTGGCCGTCGTTTCGGGCGGGACCTCCGACCGTCCCGTCGCCGAGGAGGCGGCCCTCACGGCGCACTATCTCGGATGCGCGGTCGACCGGCTCTACGACGTGGGGGTCGCGGGCATCCACCGGCTCCTGCGATCGTGGGAGCGGATCCGCGGCGCCGACTGCATCGTCGTCGTCGCCGGGATGGAGGGAGCGCTCGCGAGCGTCGTCGCGGGGATTGCGGACTCCCCGCTCATCGCCGTGCCGACGAGCGTCGGATACGGGGCGAGCTTCGGAGGACTCGCGGCGCTGCTCGCGATGCTCAACAGCTGCGCGGGCGGGGTCACCGTCGTCAACATCGACAACGGTTTCGGCGCCGGGTACGCGGCCGCGGTGATCGTGAAGCGGATTCACGCGGGAAGATAAGGAGGAGCGTTTGTCGACTCGAACGGTGAAACGGGAAGCCGCCGCCATGATCGTCGTCGATCCGGCCGGGGGGCTCGCCGGCGACATGTTTCTCGCCGGACTCTTCGCCCTCGGCGCCGATCCTGGGCGCGTCGCGCGCGCGGTGCGGAGCCTGCCGGGGCTCGAGCGGTTCTCGATCGTCGCGGACCGCGTGAAGCGCGGCGCCGTCATGGCGCATCGCGCGCGGGTCAGGTGCCCCCGTTCGGCCGCCGGACGCGATCTCGCGGGGATCCTCCGGATGATCGAGCGCTCGCCGCTCGATCCGCGCGTCAAGGAGCTCGCCGCGGAGACCTTCCGCGTCATCGGGGAGGCCGAGGGAAAGATCCACGGCGTGAGCGCGCGGCGGGTGCATTTTCACGAGGTCGGCGCGGTCGATTCGATCGTCGACATCGTCGGCGCGGCGGTCGCGCTCTCGCATCTCGGGTTCCCCGCCCTCTATCACCGGCCCTTCAGGCTCGGCGGCGGTTTCGTCGAGATCGCCCACGGGCGCCTGCCGCTGCCCGCGCCGGCCACGATCGAGATCCTGCGCGGGAGGACGGTCCGTCTCGTCGACGAGGAGGGGGAGACCGTCACCCCGACCGGAGCGGCGCTCATGAAGGCGCTCGCGCGCGAGCTTTCCGCCGAGGCCTCCTTCAGGCCGCGGCGCGTGGTGTACGCGGCCGGCACGCGGACCGGCCCCGCGGGTCCCGGGCTTCTCCGTCTCGTCGCGGGCGATCCGGCGACGGTCCGCAGACCCGTCGCCGTCATCCGAACGACGATCGACGACATGAACCCGCAGATCTACCCGTATGTGCAGGAAAGGCTTTTCGAAGCGGGCGCGCTCGAGGCGTACGTCGCCCAGATCGTCATGAAGAAGGGTCGCCCCGGCGTTCTGCTCACCGTCATATGCGAGACGGAGGCGGTCGATGCCCTCACGGCGATCCTCTTCCGCGAGACGACGACGATCGGCGCGAGGGTGAGCGTCGAGACGCGCGAGGAGCTCGAGCGATGGATCGAGCGCGTCGCGACGCCGTACGGCTCGATACGGATAAAGAAAGCGCGTCTCGGCGACGGAACGGTGAAGCTCGCCCCGGAGTTCGAATCGTGCAAGGCCGCCTCGCTCAGGAGCGGCGCCCCGCTCGGCGCCGTATCGGAGGCGGCGCGGACGGCGGCCTCGAAACGGAGGACGAAGCGATGAGGCTCCGGCCGGCGGTGTGCGCGGCGCTGCTTTCGGCCGTCTGTTCGTGCGGTCGTCCGGCGCGGATCGAGCGCGCAGAGGAGCCCGTGGCGCAGGTCGTGACGCACCGCGTCGCGCAGGGAGAGGACTGGCGCTCGCTCGCGCGCGATTTCTACGGGGACGCC
>JAGUZZ010000273.1:0-4203 GCA_020060525.1 bacterium
ACGACGCTCTTCCGATCTGCCCGTCACCGCGCGAGGATCAGCTTGCGCGTGCGGACGGCGCCGCCGGCCTCGAGTCGGGCGAAATATATCCCCGAGGCGAGCGGCTCGCCGCGGGCGTTCGTTCCGTTCCAGACGATATCGTGCGTTCCCGCGCCGTAGCGCCGTTCGGCGAGCGTGGCGACGAGAGCGCCACGGAGGTCGAACACGCGCAGCGACACGTTCGCGGCCTCGGGGAGGCCGAAGCGGATCCGCGTCGCCGGATTGAACGGATTCGGGACGTTCTGATCGAGGAAGACCGCCGCCGCCGGGGGCGGCGCGTCCGTCGCGATCAGGTTCCTGTCGCAGAGGACCCAGTGGCCCGGATCGAAGAACACGTTCGTGACGGCGTCCCCGGCCGCGAGCTCGAGGCGAAACTCCTCGCGCCGGTCGTCGATCCAGAACACGGTGTCGATCGCGCCGCTCGCCGCGACGATACGGAAATCGACCGGCATCGCGTAGAGCGAATCCTGCGTCTGATCGACCGCGATCGTGAGTCGGAGCGCTCCGTCGATCTCGTACGCCTTGTACGACCACCGGTAGGCGAGCCGGTCGTCGCGCGTGAGCCACTGGTTGAAGAACCAGCCGAGGGACGAGCCGTGCCGCGCCTCGCAGATCGCCCGGAAATCCGCCGTTTCGGCGACCGAGTAGCGGTAGCGCGGGTCGGCGCAGTAGTCCCGGAGGGCTCCGAAGAACGCCGCGTCCCCCATGACGCGGCGCAGCATGTGGAGCACCCACGCGGCCTTGTCGTAGACGACGTTGTTGAAATAGTACCCGGGATCGGCGACGTCCGGATCCCGCAGTATCGGCCCGCTCCAGCTCGCGGGGCGGTCCTGCGACTCCATGTAGCTCTTGAGCTTCGCCGCCCCCTGCAGGTGCTCGAACCAGAGCGCCTCGGAGTAGCTCGCGAAACCCTCGTTGAGCCAGATGTGCGCCCAATCCTTGCACGTGATGAGGTCGCCGAACCACATGTGCGCGAGCTCGTGGACGTAGAGCCAGTCGTAGTAGTGGTCCCCCCGGATGAGCATGGAGCCGTAGCTCGTGAGCGTCTGGTGTTCCATGCCGCCGCCGATGGGGCAGATCGCCACGCCGTACTTCTCCGAGATGAAGGGGTAGAGGCAGAACGTCTGCGAGAAGAAGTCGAGCGACGGGGCGGCGATGTCGAGATCGACGAGCGCCGCCGCCTGAAGATGCGGATAGACGTAATGGGTTATCGGCATCGTCTCGCCCGTCGAGGCGTTGAAGGTGTCGTCGAGCCGGACGTACACCGCCGCGGTGACGGAGGCGAGATAGGTGCTCATCGGATAGCTCTCCCGCCAGTGCCAGCGCTTGTAGGGGACGCTCCAGCGCGTCTCGTCCGTCGTCCCGACGAGGACGCCGTTCGAGGTCGCGGTGAGGTTCGCCGGGACCGAAAAGGCGAGATCGAAGGTCGCTTTGTCGTCGGGGTAGTCCTTGCAGGGCCACCACGAGCGCGACGACCACGGCTCGCTCAGCGAGTAGATGACCGGGGCGCCTCCCGCGGACCCGAAAAAGAGCCCCGGATCCCACGTGGCGGAGGGGTTGCCCGCGTAGATCACCTCTATCGTGAAGGTGTCGCTTTCCGAGATGATCGCCGAAGGCGTCACCTTCAGCAGGTGAGACGGATGCGTCCACGCGAGCGAGCCGCCGGCGCCGTCCGTCACGGACGAGACGGCGAGGGAGTAATCGAGGTCCACGTCGACTTCGAGCAGATCGCTTTCCGCCGCGGCGGTCATCCGCACGCGTCCCTCGATGCGCGGCAGGGAGGGGTTTATGGCGATGTCGATCTCGTAGTGGAGGACGTCGTAGAGGAGCTGGTTCGGCGTCGGCTGCGGGGCGAGATGCGGAGCCGAGGCGATCGATCGCTTGGCTTTCATGATCTCGCCCTTGCGAAGGAGGTCGCGGTCCGGGCCGAGATCGGGCTGCTGCGCGAGTATGCTCGCCGGAAGGATGACGGCCGCGAGAACCGCGGCGATTCTTCGAAGCATCGTATCTCCTTGAAGCAGCGCACCTTGCTTCAACTATTATAACATTTGAAAGCCGTCCGCGCCACGGTTCGTTG
This sequence comes from bacterium, assembly GCA_020060525.1. GTDB lineage: Bacteria > Krumholzibacteriota > Krumholzibacteriia > Krumholzibacteriales > Krumholzibacteriaceae > SSS58A. The sequence continues at coordinate 2,117 of JAGUZZ010000273.1, forward strand.
ACGCACGTCGTCATTGCGCGTTCCTGCTCCGGTTTGCTAGAATCGAGCCCGTTCTGCGAACAAAGGGAGGGCCGATGCCGGACAAGACCATCGCGCAGAAGCTGCAGATCAAGCCGAACCGGACGGTGCTCTTCGTGAACGCGCCGAAGGGATACGAGGCGAGGATAGCGCCTCTGCCCGAAGGCGTGTTCGTCATGAAAAAGCCGGCCGGCCACGTCGACTGCATCCAGCTCTTCGTCGACTCGCGCGCCGATCTCGAGCGATGGGTGCCCGAGCTCAAGAAGCACGTCGGCTCCGCCGGATTGCTCTGGGTGACCTACCGCAAGAGCGCGCCCGGCGCGGAGACCGGCGTCAGCCGCGACTCGATCCACGAGTACGCCCACTCGGTCGGCATGCAGGCGGTCGCGCAGGTCGCGATCGACGACGACTGGTCCGCGCTGCGGCTCATGATCGTCTGATGCGGAGGCTCCGTGGAGACAATACAACCGCCCGCCGCGGGTTCCGTCCGCCGTCGCTCACGGCGGGCGCCGGCGAGTGAGAGGGGCGGTTCCCGATGAGCGGCGTTTTCGGGCTCCGGTCCGCGCTCGCGCGCGTCGCGGCGAACGCGGGATGGCTCTTCCTGCTCCGCCTGCTCAGGCTCGTCTTCGCGTTCTTCGTCGGCGTCTGGATGGCTCGCCATCTCGGCCCCGAGCTCTGGGGCACGCTCAACTACGCGATCGCCCTCGTCATCCTCTTCGGGCCGCTCACGAGGCTCGGGCTCGAGGGCGTCGTCGTCCACGAGCTCGTGAAGCGCCCGCAGGACCGCGACGCGATACTCGGGACGAGCTTCGCCCTGCGGGTCGCCGGGGGCGCCGTGAGCATGGCCGCGACGATCGCTCTCGTCGCGATCCTCCGGCCCGGCGATTCGCTCTCGATGCTGCTCGTCGCGATCATCTCGTTCGGATGGATCTTTCAGGCGTACGACGCGATCGACGTCTTTTTCCAGGCCGAGGAGCGGCTCAAGTACCCCGTCTACGCCAAAAGCGTCGGACTCGTCGTCTCGAATCTGCTCAAGATATATTTCATCCTCACGAACGCGCCGCTCCCGGCGTTCGCCGCAGCGGCGTCGCTCGAGATCCTCGTCGCCTCCGCCGGGCTCGCCGTCGCGTACCGCGCGAAGGGGTTCCGCATGCGTTCGTGGACGGTGCGCGGCGGGGAAATACGGCGCCTCTTCAACCTCGGCTGGCCGATGATGCTCTCGAGCGCTTTCGCCGTCGTGTACCTCAAGATCGATCTCGTCATGCTCGGCCAGATGGTCGATCAGGCCGAGGTCGGCATCTATTCGACCGCGGCCCGCATCTCGGAGATGTGGTACTTCGTGCCGGTCGCGATCTCGACCGCGATCTTCCCGTCGCTCATCCAGAGCAGGATCCGGCTCGGACGCGACGTCTACGTCGCCCGGACGCAGCGGCTCTACGATTTCTTCGTCTGGGTGTCGCTCGCGATCGCCGTCGGCGTCGCCTTCGCCGCGGAGTTCATCGTCGTGCTTCTCTTCGGCGAGGAGTACGCGCGCGCCGGCGGGATCCTCGCGATCCACGTGTGGGCCGGTGTCTTCATTTTCCTGCGCGAGGCGCTCGGCCGATGGTTCATAACGGAGGATCTCCTCTCGTTCGCGTTCATCAGCAACGGCCTCGGCGCGCTCGTGAACGTGCTGCTCAACCTCGTCCTCATTCCGCGCTACGCGGGAACCGGCGCCGCCGTGGCGACGGTCCTCTCGTACGCGTCGGCCGGCTACTTCGCGTGTTTCGTGCATCCGAGGACGCGCGAGGCGGCGTGGATGATGTCGCGCGCGCTCGCCGGTCCGGTCCGCGCGCTCGCCGCGCTCCTGCGGCGCCGCCGGACGGGGAACGGGAAGTGAGATCATGGCCGGAGATTCTCCGAAAACGCTGCTCATGCTCTGCTACCATTATCCTCCCGGCGTGAGCGGCGGCGTCGAGCGGAGCGTCCGCTTCGTCCGGCATCTGCCCTCGTACGGCTGGAACGCCGTCGTGCTGACGACCGCGCGGCACGGGGAGGGGGTCCCGGCCGCGGGCGAGCGGATCGTGCGC
>JAGUZZ010000247.1:0-6698 GCA_020060525.1 bacterium
CCCCCGCGGCCCCGCGCTCACGCGCGCGGCGTGAATGCCGAGCACCTGCGCGCCGACGGCGCTGAACGCGGCCCCCCACTCGGGAATGCGTCCGCCGTGGAGCTCCCGGTACGTCCGGTCCTCGTCCGTGAGGTACACGCGTATGGGGGCGATCGTTTCGAGACCGAGCTCGCCCGCGATCTCCGCCGCGGACCGCTCGAGGAGGGCTTCGATCTCCCGCGCCATCGGCTCGAGCCGCGGCGGGTACTGCATGATGTACGTCCGGTCGGACGAGCGGCGTATGCGGTATCCCTCGACGAGCTCTCCGAGCTCGGCGCCCGAGGCGGCCGAGGCCGCGGCGGAGGCGGCGGCGAAAACGGCCGCGAGCGCGAAGAGAAACGTTTTCGCGGCGGGCGGTCTCATCGCTCGGGGATCCCTTCCTCGATGACGCCGCCGCCGACGACGACGCCGTCCCGATAGAGAACGAGCGACTGGCCGGGGGCGACCGCCCACTGCGGCTCGGTGAAACGGACTTCGAGAACGCCCCCCGAAAGCGTCGCCTCGCTCACCGAAGAGAACGACCGGCGGTATCGCGTCTTCGCCGCGAGCGGCCCGTCGAGCGAGCGGGTCCGCATCCGGAGCGAGCGGCACCGGGCGCCCCGGTGAAACACGCCTTCTTTCGGCGCGAGCACGATCCTGTTCCGCGCGGCGTCGATCGCCGCCACGTAGAGCGGCTCGCCGCCCGCGATGCCGAGCCCCTTGCGCTGGCCGATCGTGACCGTATGAACGCCGCGGTGGCGGCCGAGGACGCGCCCCGCCCCGTCGACGACGTCTCCGGGGCGATCCCCGATACGATCGGCGAGAAAACGCCGCACGTCGCCGTCCGGAGCGAAACAGACGTCCTGACTCTCGCGCGATCCGGCGGCGTCGTATCCGGTCCTCGCCGCGATCTCCCGCGCCGACCGCTTCGTACGGTCGCCGAGCGGAAAGATCGTCCGACGGAGAACGCCCGGAGAGAGGCGATAGAGGAAATACGACTGATCCTTCGCCGCGTCGGCGGCTGAGGCGACGAGCGGCGCCCCCCGCGGCCCCGGGACGAGCCGGGCGTAGTGCCCCGTCGCGATCGCCCCGCATCCGAGGAGGTCCGCGGCGCGAGCGAGCGCCGGAAACTTGACGAGCTCGTTGCAGACGACGCACGGATTGGGCGTCCGGCCCCGCCGGTACTCCGCGACGAAGCGTCTCACGACGAGCCGCGAGAAATCCGCCTCGGCGTCGATCACGCGGTGGGGGATCCCCGATTGCGCGCAAAACCTGCGGGCGCGGCGAAGGAGCGCGTCCGAGCAGCAGGGCCGCGGCGCGGCCGCGGAACGCGCGTAGCAGTAGAGCTTGAGCGTCACGCCGACGACGTCGAGGCCGCGTTCGCGGAGCAGCGAAGCGGCGGCGGTGCTGTCGACGCCGCCGCTCATGCCGACGACGACCCGTTCGTTCACGTTCGGCGAATGCACCGGGATACCTCTTCCGGGAGCCGCGTTCCGCGGCGCGGCCGCGGGCGCGTCAGGCGAGCGGCGAGAGGGAACGCAGGCGCTCGACGACCCGCGGGAAGATCTCGAGGAACGCGTCGACCTCCTCGGCGGTGTTGGCGAAGCCGAGGCTCACACGGATCCCTCCCTGCGACGCAGCGCCGTCGAAGCCGAGGGCGAGGAGGACGTAGCTCGGTTCGCTCGCCCCGCTCGCGCAGGCGCTCCCGCTCGATATCGCGAACCCGCTCATGCTGAGATTGAGGGTGAGCGCCTCCCCCTCGACGCGCCTGACGATCATGTTGCTCGTGTTCGGCACGCGCGGCGAGCCCGCCCCGGCGATCTCGACGTCGGGGACGCGCTCGAGCACTCCCCGCTCGAGCCGGTCGCGGAGGGTCCGGATGTGCTCCATCTCGCGCGGCAGCTCGCGTTTCGACACGCGCGCCGCCTCGCCGAGACCGACGATGCCCGGGATGTTCTCCGTGCCGGGACGCAGGCCGCACTCGTGGCTTCCGCCGGTGTAGACCGCTTCGATCGGCGTGCCGCGCCGCACGTAGAGCGCGCCGATGCCCTTCGGTCCGTAGAATTTGTGCGCGGAGATCGAGAGGAGATCGACGCCGAGATCGTTCACGTCGACCGGGATCTTCCCCGCTCCCTGCACGGCGTCGGTATGGACCGGGACGCCGCGCGCGCGAGCGAGCGAACAGATCTCGCGGACCGGCTGTAGAACGCCCGTTTCGTTGTTCGCGAGCATGACCGTCACGAGAGCGGCGCCGGGCGCGAGAGCCCGCTCGAGCAGGTCGAGCCGCACGACGCCGTCCCGGCCGCACGGCACGTACTCGACGCGGAACCCTTCGTCCCGCTCGAGGTCCTCGCACGTCTTGAGCACGGCGGGGTGTTCGATCGCGGAGGTGACGATGCGGTCCGCCTTCGATACGCGGCGCCTCGCGCGCGCGGTTCCGCGGATAGCGATGTTGTCCGATTCGGTGCCGCCCGAGGTGAAGATGATCTCCTCGGGCTCGCCGCCGAGGAGCGAGGCGACGGACGCGCGCGCGGCGTCGACCGCCTCGCGGTTCTCCTGTCCGAAGAAATGGATGCTCGAGGCGTTGCCGAACCGCTCCCGGAAAAACGGGAGCATCGCGTCGACGACCTCGCGCCGCGCGGCGGTCGTCGCGTTGTGGTCGAAATACGCCCGACGGGTCACTGCCGCTGCTTCTTCAGCTCCTCGCGCTTCTTGAGCGCGATTTGCCGGTCGATCTGCTTGCTCGCCGAATCCGTCCACTGCGGATCCTTCGTCGCGACGACCTTCTCGAACATCGCGATGGACTCGTCGTACGCGCCGAGCTTCGAGAGGGCGGCGCCCCACTGGTAGTAGAGGAGCGGCTCCTGCCCGGCCTTCGCGTCGAGCCCGCGCTTGACGAGGGAGATCGCCTTCTGATGGTCGCCGAGATCGTTGTGCACCTGCGCGAGGATGCCGCAGATGTAGGGATCGTCCCCCTTGAGCTCGAGCGCCTTCTCGAGGGCCGCGGGGGCCTCCTTCTTGCGCTCGGGGATCTGGGAGAGCACGAGGCCGAGGTTCTGCCAGTACGCGGCCTGATCGGGATAGGTCGACGTGAGATCCTCGAAGATGGGGAGCGCGTTCGCGAAATCGCGGCGTTTCATGTACGCCGAGCCGAGCTGGGTCTTGTACTTGTACACGTCGGGCGCCGCCACCGAGGCGCGGGTGAGGTACTCGAGCTTGCGGTCCTCGTTGCCGAGCTTGTCGTAGAGGCCGGCCAGCGTCCCGAGCGTCGTCGCGTCGTTCGGCTGCGCGAGGAGCGCTTTCTCGTAGTACTCGATCGCGCGCTCCGTATTCTGCTTTTTCTGATAGATGAATCCGAGGTGGACGTTTCCGTCGTAGCTCGCGGGGTCCTTCTCGAGCAGCTTCGCGTAGTACTGCTCGGCCTTGTTGTAGTCCTCGAGATTGAGGTAGTTGTAGGCGATCGACTGGATGAGAGCGTCGTTGTCGGGCTTCAGAGCGAGCGCCTTCTCGTAGGCGGCCGTGCTGCCCTCGAAATCCTTCATCTTCGCGAGCGTGTTGCCGAGATCGCTCCACGCCTCGAGATACGTCGGCTTGATGCTGACGGCGTTCCGAAGCTGGCTGATGGCGTCGGTGTAGTTGCCGCCCGCGAGGAACTGCTGCGCCGACTGGTACGCGATCTCCGCGGGGCCGAGCTGCTTGTCGAATCCGCGCTCGTCCTTGACCACGCCGCCGCCGAAGTCGCCCGCCGCGTCCTGCCCGCCGCCGCTCGCGCAACCGATCATGGCGCCGAGCGCGCACATCGTAAGAAACGCCGACATTTTCTTGAACATATACGCCCTTTCTTGCCGTGGAGCCGTTCGTTCCGGCCGGAGCCGGGTTCCCTCCCGAGTTCCAAGTATAATTAGGGCAGCCGCGCGTCCGGTGTCAAGATTCGAGTTCAACGCCCCTCCGCGGGGAGCGGGCGGCCGCCGGAAGAGGATTCCGAAAGCGCCCGCTGGAGAAGGGCGATGTTCTTTTCGGCCTGAGCGGCGAGCGCCGTGCCCGGGGCGAGCTCGATCACCGTTTCCCATTCCGAGAGCGCCTCGCGGAACATCCCGCATTCCCAGAAATAGATCGCGAGGATGAACCGCGGCTGCGGATCGCGGGGGGCGATTTCGAGGGCGCGATCGAGGTATCTCCACGACTCCTCGTACCGCTTGTGTTCGAGAAGCGCGAGAGCGGCGTGCGTGTGGGCGAGGAGATCCTCGGGATCGATCTCGATCGCCCGGTCGAACAGCTCGAGCGCCCGCTCGAATCGGCCCTTCCCGTCCCAGAGAACGCCCATGTTGACGTACGTCTTCGAGAGCGAGGGATCGAGATCGAGCGAACGCTCGTAGTAGTGGAGCGCCGAGTCCCCCTCGCCGGTTTCGTGAAAGGCGACGCCGAGCTGGAAGAAGACCTCGGGATCGTCCGGCCGCGACGACGCGAGGTGCCGCAGATACGCGATGCGCGGCTCGGGGGCGAGCCCCTCGAGCTCCTTCGCGAGCGGCACGGAAGGCTTCGGATCCTGGCCGGCGCGGGCTCCGGCCCCCGACGCGCACGCGCAGGTCGAAAGAATCGCGATGAGGATGACTCTGCGGATCATTCGCCTGAAATCCGGAACGGGGTTTCTCAGCGTTCGCTCCGGCGCCTCGACCACGCCTCGGAGGCGCTCACGCTCACGGAGAACCGGAACACCCGCTCGTCGACGCCGTTGTCGTCGATCGAGCCGATCTGGCCGAACTCGAGGGCGAAATCGATCGCGCCGGGTCCGCCGGGGAGACCGAATCCGCTTCCGAGGGTGAAGAACCGCGAGCGGACGGGGCGCCCGGCGGGATACTCGAGGTGCCAGCGATCCTCGTAGAATCCGGCGCGGATCGGCGCGCGGGCGAAGAAGCCGCCCTCTCTCGACCGCCGCCGCTCGACGCCGAAGGAGACGAGCCGCTCGTCGCCGATCGAGCCCTCGAGCTGTCTGAAACCGGCGGGCTCGGGGGCTTCGCGTTGCCAGTAGTACGACGACAGCCACCACCGCTCGGTGAGGCCGACCGCCGCGCCCGCGCCCCACGAGGGCGGGAGCCGGAAATCCCACGAGGCCGACGAGTCGAGCGCGTCGTTCGAGTAGGTGAACGATTCGGTCACGTCGTAATCGACCGCGCTGTTGAAGCCCGCGCCGAGCGAGACGCGCCGATGCGGCTCGACGAGCACGGAGACGGCCCACGAGAGGCCCGCGTAGCCCCGCTCCCGCCTCGAATCGACGTCGTCGTAGAGATCGTTGTTGAACAGAACCGTCGATGCGTCCGTGATCGATCCGCGCTCGAGGTTCAGCGAGGCGGCCGCGCTCGCCCACGGCGCCGCCTTCCACGCGGCGACGAACGGCACCGTGAAGAGAGAGGCCCGGTGCCGGTATCGCTCGACGCCCGAGATGCCCCCCTCGATCGGCAGCGGATACGAGAACTCGCCCCTCCCCTCGAACCGCTCCCGGTATCCGACCGCGGCGGCGAACCGTTTTCCGAGGGGCACGCCGAGCATCACCGTCGGAAGCTGGAACCGGTTGACGTCCGCCGACGCGGAACCGCTGCGGACGCCGCTCGAGGTGAACGACTCGAAGATCGAAAAGGTGACGCTCGACATGTCCGCGAGAGAGGCGTCGTTCGCGGTAAGAGCGTAGGAGGTGTCCCTGACGGCGTAGGACGACAGGCCGAGCGCACGGAACCGCGCGCCTCCCGTGAAACGGTGCTCGCCGAGGAAGCTCACGCCGAAAACGGACTGCGCCCGCGCGGGCGCGGCGCCTGAGACGAGAAGGAGCGCAGCGAGGACGGAGGCGAGCAGACGCGTTTTCATGGCGCCCCTCCGAAGTCGGCCGGAAGCGTGTAGTAGATCTCTATATACGGGGCCTCGTCCCCGGACGCGGCGAGGGCGGCGCGCTGGATCCGTCCGCTCTCGAGGTTCGACTGCAGGACGAGCCCGCGGTTCACGCGGAGCCCCTTCAGGAGATCCGGCACGTAGCCGCGCAGCGGCATTTTGATCGTGCTCGAGACGACCGGGTCGAGCGTTCCCTGATCGACGCCCGTCCCCTTCCGGAAATCGGCGGAGAGCGTGTCCGCCGAGTTGGGCGCATACAGGTAATAGGAGAAAAAGTACGTGAGACCGAGCCCGAGATCTCCGGCCGTCGCGCCGACGCCCAGATCGCCGCGCGTTCTGAGCACGAGGAACGAGGCGTGGATCGCGGCCCGCTCGGGGATCGCCGAGAGGTCGAAGTTGAAATGGATGCGCCGGGCGAGGCCGCCGACGCAGTTGAGCCCCGGCTCCGCGAAGGTGACGACGGTGTAATCCGCCGCCGCGCCGAACGAGCCGGTCGTCCCGCCCTCGTACGCGACGCGGACGGCGCAGGGATCGGTCCCGCGCTCGCGCGCGTTCATCTCGACCGTGCTGCTCGTGTCGGGAGGCTGCGCCCAGACGATCGCGATCCCCGGAAGCGGCCGCCGGCCGGAGAGCCACGCGTTGACGGCCGCCGTGTCGAGACCGAACTCGATCTCGCCGAGGCCGAGCTCGTGCGTCGTCGCCCCGAGGGAATCCGGTATCGGATCCGGATGGTACGCCGGCACCGCGACGATCGAATCGGCGTCGGCGAAGCCCGCGAGCAGCTCGTGGAACGACACGAG
>JAGUZZ010000001.1:0-3059 GCA_020060525.1 bacterium
GGACTGGAGCGCGACGCGCAAGGTCGTGATGCTGCGGTAGATCGATTGTGACGCATCATGTTCATCGAATGGGGGCGATGAGAATGAAGAGAGCGGTGTTGCCGATAGTTCTCGCCACGGTTCTCGCCGCGCTGTGCGCCGCATCCGGCGGCGCTCGGGAACCCGTGCGGCCGCAGCTCCGTTTCGAGCTGCCGTGGTCGCCCGAGGAGCTCGCCGAGTCGCTCGATCCCGGGCTTCGCGGTCTCTACGAGGAAGCCGCGGTCGATACTTACTACATCGTCTGGTACGATTTCGAGACGAACAACTGGCAGGGGTGGACGCGGCTCGATTGCACGGCGCAACGGGGCACCTTCTTTCACGTGGACGATTTCGCCGGGCTCGGGGGCGGGAGCTTCGGCAGGCTCGCGCCGATCGAGGGGACGAAGTCGATGTGGTGCGGGGCGAGGCCGAACGCCGCCGATCCGTATCTCTGCTCGTGGGTGTCGGCGCCGGGTTATGGGAACGTATGGGATCAGCATCTCACGACCGGACCGCGGAGCTTTGTGGGGGCGGTCACGTTTTCGTACCGGATCGTCTGGGACTCGGAGCCCGAGTACGACTACACGATCGTGGAGTACGACGCCGGCGGCGGGAGCTGGGTCGAGCTCGCCTCGTACACGGGGATCGGGGACGAGAGCGCGTCTCATTTCATTCCTCTCGCGGCGGCCGCGACGAAGCTGAGGTTCCGATTCACTTCCGACGGGGCGTGGAGCGACATGGACGGGGAGCGCGACTCGGACGGTGGATGCGTCGTCGACGAGATCCTCGTATCCGACGCCGGCGGATTCTCGAGCTTCGAAACCTTCGAGAGCGCGGCGAACGGGGCGCATGCGGCGGGCATCTGGCAAGCCGGGACCGCGGAGGCCTTCGGAGTCTATTCGGGGCTCGCGGCCGGCCTCGGACTGTACGACAAGGATCCGTGCAACGAGAACTTCAGCTCGATGGTCGTCTTTTTCATCGGCTCTGCCGTGCAGAGCACGAGCTATCCCGGACTCTACGATACGCCGTTCTGCAAGGGCGAGGGCGGCATTTCGGCGCCGTGCCAGGATGAGGTCGTCGTTTCCCCGATCATTGACGCGAGAAGGTACTCCACCGGCCGCAACAGCGTCCAAGACGCGGCGATCCCCCCGGCGGACCTGCCCGGACTCGGAGGATACTGGCTGCGCTATGCGGCGTATTACGACCTTCCGCTGTCCAACCTCGTCCTGGAAACCTGGCGCGTTCGATGCGTTTCGAACGGCTGTCCGGGTCCGTGGCGCGGGCAGGAAATCATTTACTGGAGCCCGAGGAGCGCCGGCTACTACAACGAAACGCACGATATCGGGAGATACGTCACGAGCGACTCCATTCAAGTCGCTCTCGGCGTCGCCGACATGTGCGACGTGTGGTATCTCGTGAACGGCAACTGCGCCGCGCATACCCCCGCCCCGTGGTACGACAACGTGAGGCTCGTCAGATTCGGATCGACCGGTCCGCAGTGGGCGGTCCGGGACATCGATCTCTTTCAGGACAACTTCCCGTCACTCGAGTTCGATATCGAAAGCTTCGTGCGGGCCGACGCGGCGAACGACATCAATTCGGGCCACAACCCGGTCATCCGGCCCGGCGATTCGGTCGTCGTGAGCTGCGCGGCTCCCGCAAGCGGCGGGCTCGCGGCGGATCCCGCGGGAGGCCCCGCGATTTACCTGCACGTAAAATGCTCCTTTATCGGGGGAGGGCCGTCGAAGCCGCCGCTCGCGGGAGCCCAGCTTCAAGGCACCTACGGAACGTACCGGAGCGACGACGGCGTCTGGACGATTATCCAAGGGGACACGGCGCGGGAGGGGGGAGAGGCGCGCGCCGGCATGTACATGTTCGATCTCAACGACGAGCTCTTCACGCGAGGATACCGAATCGACTACTACTTCACCGCTCGAAGCGCCGACGGCATGGAATCGGCGTATCCGCAATTCGCCCGTTCGAGCGGCCCGCATTTCGAGTGGACCTGTCTGCCGACCCTTCTCAGCGAGGCGCTCTTCGTCGACGATTCGAGCTGGTCCATGAGCCGCGCGATCACGAGCCCCGCCGAGCGCTACTGGAACCGCGCCTTCGGCATGCTCTCCGACGCGCCCCCCGACCGGTATCACGTGAACGGCGCTTACTCGTCGGGCGCGTCGAACGGTCCCGGAGGCCGGGCCAAGAACTATCAGCTCGTCAACGCATACCGATGGATCATCTGGGAGTGCGGCGACTATGGCGCGATCGGCGACGGCATCCTCTGGAGCGACAAGAGCGACGACTGCCGGATGCTCATAGACTGGATGGACTTCTCCGAGCGCAACTGCGGCCTCTGGATCTGCGGCGACGGAGTCGCATACACGCTCAGCTATTCGACGGCCGCGTCCGCCGTTGCTCTTCTCGGCCTGTGGTGCGGCGTCGACCATGTGCACTGGAGCTACTTCCACCTGACGGGAGGCTATTCGGGGGGAGGCGCCGCCGCCCCGCTCGTCACGGGCTCGGCGGACGCCGGCGTATACCTGCACGACGGGACGCCGGATCGTTTCTATGTGTACGGGGGATGCCCGTACATAAACGAGTTCGACGTCCTCGAAAAGGCCGCGAACGGAGCATACGCGCTGGACTATCCCGACTACGGCGGCAATCAGTACCACGCTGCCATCGCCTCGACGAACCTGAACAGCGCGGGCTATACCGTGCGCACGATGTGGTTCGGATTCAGCTTCCAGCACATCCGCGACGACGAGATGGGCGGAGACGAGCCGCTCGAGCGAGCCCACATCGCCGACGACACATTCAGGTGGATGCAGATACCGGTCTGGCTGACGAACGCGGATCCCGCCCCCGCCTTTTATCGGCTCGCCCAGAACTTCCCGAACCCCTTCAACCCGGCGACGACGATCGCCTACGACATGAAGTCGAAAGGGCTCGTGACGATCAGGCTCTACGACGTCTCGGGGCGTCTCGTGCGGACGCTCGTTGACGGCGTGAAGGACGCCGGAAGCTATACGGCCGTGTGGGAC
>JAGUZZ010000145.1:0-6821 GCA_020060525.1 bacterium
CGGACCGCTTGCGCGAGGCGGGCTTCTCCGGCTCGGGCGGCTTCGCCGCGCGCACGCGGGATTTCTTCGCGGCGGTCCCGGAAACGATCTTTTTCGCCGCGGCCTTCGCCCGTTCGACGCTCTTCGCGGAGCGGCTTTTCGCGGCGGGGCGTTTGCCGGCCTTTTTCCCGGCGGCGTCACCGGCGTCGACGCGCTTCTGCACGGACGCCGCGATGAGCTTTTTGCGCCTCTCGGCGGCCGTAATGAGATCTATGAGCTCGGCCTTCGTCATGAGGCCCGTGGCTCTGAGATTATTCGATCGCGCGAGCTCGACGAGCTCGAGCTTCGTGAGCTTGTTCAATTCCTGGGGGGTCATATCGGTCGCTCCTTGGTTTTTGCCGCTGTGCTCCAACATACGGCACATGGAATCGAATTTCAAGGCTTCAAATGCGATAGGGCGAAAAGTGCTTGAAAAAACACGCGTTTTGTGGTACAAATGTGGTGGTGGGCGACCAAGGGAGCCCGCTCCCCCACGAGCGTAGAAATAATCACGCGGGTTAGGGGTATGCGATGTCCGACAAGGCCGCGGCAAGAGGGCGTGTTGCCCGTTGCCGGCGGTTTTTTGCTTTTTAAGGGCGATATCCGCGCGATCCACAGGAAAACCGGGAGGATGTCCGTCTGATATAAAGAGATGGTTCACTGGCGAATGGGGGGCGCTGTGAGAAGGATTGGGATTGGGGGTCTCGTTCTCTTCTCGCTCTCGGCACTCGCTTTGGCGGCAGGCCCGGATAAGGGCCGGGACACAATTCTCCGCTCAAGGCCGGCCGTCGAAGAGCAGTACGCGCTGCGGGAGAGCGCGGCTCCGGATAATGCGTCGGCCGCCGCCGTCGATACCTTCACCATCGTCTATTACTCTTTCGAGCCGAACAGCTGGCAGGGGTGGACGCGCGTCGATAACACCTCCCAGTCGGACACGTTTTGGCATATCGAGGACTATCTCGAGCCCGAGCTCGCCGGCCTGCCGGGCCCCATCGAGGGAACGAAGTCCCTCTGGTGCGGCGCGCCGCCCGGGCCCTCGAGCTATATGTGCGCGTGGCGGAGCGCTCCCGGCTACGGGAGCCTCTGGGACCAGTGCTACGGCTGCCGGGCGTTCAACATCTACGGCGAGGTGACCTTCTCCTACCGGATCCGCACCGATCTCGAGCCCGATCGCGACTTCGTCCGCGTGTTCTATTACAAGTCGTTCAGCGAGGATTGGATCGAGATCGCGTCTTACACGGGCAAGACGGACGCGACGGCGAGCCATAAGATCAACTCTACGCTGGGAACGAAATTCCGCTTCCGGTTCACCTCCGACGCCGCCGGAAGCGACGAGGACGGGCTCTTCGATTCGAACGGCGCCGTGCATCTGGACGAGCTCACGATATGGAACTGGGGCGAGCTCGTCGATTACGAGGATTTCGAGTCGGGGACGGACGGCGCTCAGCGGTGCAACAGCTGGGGATGGTGGCCGGGAACCGAAATCGCCTGGCCGTTCGGCGCATTCTCGAAGCCGCGAGCCAATCTCCAAGATATCGATCCCTGCAACGAAAACATGACGACTCAGATCGCCTTTTTCGCCGAGAGCGGCTGTGCGCCGAGCGTGGATTATCCCGGGCTCTGCTCCACGCCGCCGTGCAGACCCGCCTCCTCTATGGGGCAATGGGCGGTCGTGCCGTGCCAAAACGAAATGGCCGTCTCTCCCGTCATCGACCTCACGAAATACTCCACGGCGAGAAACCACGTTCAGGACGCGCCGATTCCCGCGGGCGACCTCGCGAACCTCGGCCCCGCGCATCTCAGCTTCACGGTCTACAAGGATCTCCCGCCGGAGAACCTCGTTTTCTACACGTGGCGCGTGCGCGGCGTGGACGGCTCGGGATGCCCGCGGCTCTGGAGCGCGTTCGCGGGAGGGAGCGAGCCCGGAGAACGGCCCGGCTACGAGCGGCTGACCTTCGACGTCGGCGCTTTCACCGATTATTGCGATTCGATACAGGTGGCGCTCGGCGTCGTCGACATGTGCGACGTGTGGTACGGCGGCGCGCCCTGCGCCGAGCACACCCCCGCGCCGTGGTTCGACAACGTGGAGATACGGCGCGCCGTTTCGCCCGGCCCGCAGTGGTCATACTGGGCGGGAAACCTCTTTCAAGACAACTTCCCCGAAAACGAGTATGACTATCTCGCGAGCTTCGTGCGCGCGGACGCGGCGGTCGATATCAATCCTCCGGGCAACCCCGCGATACGTCCTGGAGACTCGGTCGTCGTCGAATGCCATGGCCCTCGCGGAGGCGCCCTCGGCTTCGACCCGGCCGGCGGCCCCGCCGTCTACCTGCACGTGAAGTGCACCGGCACGGGCGGCGCCCCGGTCCCGCCCGATCTCGCCGGCCCGGCGCTCGCCGGAACCTACGGCTCCTACAAGAGCGACGACGGCGTTTGGACGATCATACAGGGGGACAGCGCGCGGAACTCGGCCGGAATATCGCCAAGCGCCTACATGTTCGATCTCAACGACTCGCTCTTCAGCCGCGGGCATCTCGTCGAATACTACTTCACGGCGCGGGACGCATCGGGCCTCGAGTCGTCGCTGCCGCGCTGGGCCCGGTCGTACGGCCCCTACTTCGAGTTCACGTGCCTGCCGACGCTCGAGAGCGACATCCTCTTCGTCGACGATTACGACGGGATCGGGTGTTTTCAAGGAGCAGTCGAGATGTACTGGAACGCCGTGTTCCAGGAAGGGCTCGCCGTCCCCGGCAACGTTCCCGACCGGTATGACGTCAACGCTCCGAGCTACGGCCTCTCGAACGGCCCGGGAAGCCGCGCGAAGAGCTTTCAGCTCGCGAGCGTGTATAAAACCGTCATCTGGGACAGCGGAGATCTTCCTCGCTGCACGATCAGCGAAGGCACTACTTACAGCGACAAGAGCAACGACGCTCGGATGCTCGTCGACTGGATGGCCTACTCCGAGCACCGTTGCGGTCTCTGGATCTGCGGCGACGACATCGCCCATGATCTCGACGAATCGGCAGCCGCGTCGGCCCTCTATCTTTTCAACGTGTGCGGCGTGGACCTCGTCGCGCCGAGCTTCTACGATCTGACCGGCGGTCTCGCTGGCGGCGGCACCGCGAATCCGCTACTCACGGGCCGCTCCGACGCCGGCATCTTCGTCCACGGCGGCGTGCCCGACATGTTCTACGCCTACGGCGGCTGCCCGGTCATCAACCGGTTCGACTGCCTCGAAAAGACGGGCTTGGGCAAGCACGCCTTGAGCTATCCGGATTGCGGCGGCGACCATTACTTCGCCGCTATAGCCAGCGAGACGGTCAACCTCGGCAGCTATCCGGTCCGAACGATGTGGTTCGGTTTCAGCTTTCAGGGCGTCCGCGACGACGCTCAAGCAGCGCCCTTCGACAGATTCGAAATCGCGAGGGACGTGCTTATCTGGATGCAGAATTCATGGCTGAGTCCCGTCGAGCCGGATGCTCGCGCATACTGCCTCGCCCAGAACTTTCCGAACCCCTTCAATCCGTCGACGACGATCCGGTACGATGTGAAAACGAAGGGGCTCGTGACGATCAGGCTTTACGACGTCGCGGGGCGTCTCGTGCGGACGCTGGTGAACGAGGTTAAAGACTCGGGGAGCTTCTCGGCGACGTGGGACGGAAGGAATAACCTCGGGGCGGCGGCCGCGAGCGGAATCTACTTCTGCAAGATGGAGGCGGGGGACTGGAGCGCGACCGAGAAAATAGTGTTGCTCAGATAAACGGTTTCGCGTCGTGTGTTATCGAATGGGGGCGATGAGAATGAAGAGAGCAGTGTTGCCGATCGTTCTCGCGGCAGTTCTCGCCGCGCTGTGCGCCGCATCCGCCGGCGCGCGGGAGCCCGATCGGCCGCAGCTGCGTTTCGAGCGGCCGTGGTCGCCGGAGGAGTTTCCAGAGCTCGCCGATCCGGGGCTTCGGGGGCTCTACGAGGAAGCCGCGGTCGACACCTACTGCATAGTCTGGTACGGCTTCGAGACGAACAACTGGCAGGGGTGGACGCGCGTGGATCTCACGGAGCAGCGGGGGATCTTTTTTCACGTGGACGATTTCGTGGGGCTCGGGGGCGGGAGCTTCGGACGTCTCGAGGCGATCGAGGGGACGAAGTCGATGTGGTGCGGGGTCCGGCCGAACGCGGGGGATCCGTATCTGTGCGCGTTTCAGACCGCGCCCGGCTATGGGAACGGCTGGGAGCAGCGGCTCACGACCGGAGCCATCGAATTCGCCGGACCGCTCACGTTCTCCTACCGTATCGTCTGGGACAGCGAGCCGGATTGTGATTCGACCGTCGTCGAGTACGACGCGGGGGGAAACGACTGGAGGGTGCTCGCTTCCTATCAAGGCGACGGCGAGGGCGTGTCGACGCACTTTTTGCCCCTGACCCAGGCCCGCACGAAACTCCGCTTCCGTTTCGCCTCGGACGGCGCGTGGAGCGACGAGGACGGTCTCTGGAACACCGACGGCGCCTGCATCGTCGACAGCCTCGTGGTACGGGACGGGGCGGCCTACTACGACTATCAGAACTTCGAGAGCGCGGCTCTCGGCGCCACGAGCGCCGGCATATGGACGGCCGAGCCGAATCCCGCGTATGGGAAATACTCCGGCCTGAGAAACAATCTGAGCGATCGCGACCCGTGTGGCGAAAACTTCGCGACTCAGGTGGTTTTCTGGGTCGGCTCGCCGGATCCGATCATTTGGCCGCCATACGTCACGCCCTTCTGCAAGGGCTCGGGCGGCGTCGAGGCGCCTTGCCAGAACGAGGCGGTCTATTCGCCGTACATCGACATGACGAGATATTCAACGGGCTGCTTCCACGTGCAGAACGCCGTCATTCCTCCCGAGGAGCTGCCCCTGCTCGGCGGCTGCCGGTTGAGCTTCACGGTCTATCGGGAGCTGCCCTTGAGGAACCTCGTGTTTTACCACTGGGCCGTGAGAAAGATCGTCGACGGCTGCCCGGGGAAATGGCGGGATTTCACGTTCGGGTACTATGCGGACGACGGCGTGTACGCGCAAATCAATCTGGACGTGAGCCAGTTCCTGAGCGGCGACGATCCGGTCCAGATCAGGCTCGGCGTCGTCGACATGTGCGACCAATGGTATCTCGTCATGGGCGACTGCGCTGAGCACACGGTGTCGCCGTATTTCGACAACGTGCGCCTCTACCGCTACCGCACATCGGGCCCGCAGTGGGGCTACCGGGATCTCGATCTTTATCAGGACAATTTCCCCTCGCAGGCGCTCGATATCGAGAGCTTCGTGAGAGCCGATGCCGCGAACGACATCAACTGGAGCAGCAATCCGGTCATCCGCCCGGGGGATTCGATAGCGGTCGATTGCGCCTCTCCTCTCGGGGGCGGCATCGCCGCCGATCCGGTCTTCGGCGGTCCGGCCGTGTACCTGCACGTGAAGTGCACGTACATCGGTCCCGCGCCGGCGAAGCCCGACCTCGCGGGGGCCTCTATCGCGGGGAGCGTCGCGTACGGCTTGCCCCCGACGACGGTGAACTTCAACTACGTGGGCGACGACGGCGTCTGGATGAAACTCCAGTGCGCCGAGGCGCGCACGAGCGGCGGCAACGTCGTCACGGGGAAGTACATGGTCGACCTCAACGACGAGCTCTTCACGCGCGGTTACGCGATCGAGTACTACTTCACGGCGAAGGACGCCGCGGGCGTCGAGTCGGCTCTCCCGCGCTACGCGCGATCGGGGCCGCCGTACTTCGAGTGGACCTGCTTGCCGACGTTGAACAGCGACGTGCTCTTCGTCGACGATTTCAGCGGCAGGGGCTCTTTCGCCGGCGCCGTGGAGGAGTACTGGATGCCGGTGTTCGACGCCGTGCTTCCTCCGCCGAACAACAAGGTCGACAGGTACGACGTGAACGCCCCGAGCTCGTGCGTCTCGAACGGTCCGGGAAGCCGCGCGAGGAACTACCAGCTCACGAGCGCGTATCACACGATCGTCTGGGACAGCGGGGATCTCAATAGCTGCACGATCAGTGACGGCACGACCAATTCCGACAAGAGCGACGACGTCCGGATGCTCATCGACTGGATGAACCTCTCCGGGCACGGCTGCGGTCTCTGGATCTGCGGCGACAACGTCGCGTACGACCTCTCCAATTCGCCCGCACCGGCCGCCGCCCAGCTTATGGGAACGCAATGCGGAGCGAGTCTCGCCGCGTGGAGCTACTTCGACGCGACGGGCGGCCGAACGGGCGGCGGCGCCGTCAATCCACTCGTCACAGGCCATGCCGACGCGGGCATCTTCGTCCACGGCGGCGTGCCCGACGAGTTCTACGTCTACGGCGGCTGTCCGCTCATCAACCAGTTCGACTGCCTCGAGAAGACGGGCGCGGGGAAGTACGCCCTGAGCTATCCCGATTTCGGCGGCGCGAGCTACTATGCCGCCGTCGCGAACGAAACCGTGAACGCCGGAGAGCACACGGTTCGGACGATGTGGTTCGGCTTCAGCTATCAGTACCTTCGCGACGACGTGTTCGCGGCGCCGATCGACAGGTTCGAGATCGCGAAGGACGTGTTCATGTGGATGAGCTGCGCGACGAATCCCGACGTGATGGACGCGAGGGCTCCGCTCGTCTACGCGCTCTCGCAGAACTTCCCGAACCCCTTCAATCCCTCGACGACGATCCGGTACGATGTGAAAACGAAGGGGCTCGTGACGATCAGGCTCTACGACGTCTCGGGGCGTCTCGTGCGGACGCTCGTTGACGGCGTGAAGGACGCCGGAAGCTATACGGCCGTGTGGGAC
>JAGUZZ010000359.1:0-4812 GCA_020060525.1 bacterium
CCTCGAGGATCACGTTCTCGATGCTCGAGCCCTCGTTCAGGATCGAGTTCTCGATGATGGAGCCTCTGATCTCGCACCCCTTCGCGACGGAGACGAACGGGCCGATGATCGAGTTCGTGATCGTGCTTCCCGGGTCGATGGAGCACGGCGGCATGACGATGCACCCCTCCCGCTTCGTGTCCGTCTTCGAATCGGAAAGAAGGATGCGGTTCGTCTCGAGCAGCGTCTCCACCTTGCCGCAATCGTACCAGCCGTCGATATGGTAGGGACGGAACTCCGTTCCGCGGTCGATCATGAGCTGGAGCGCGTCGGTGATCTGATACTCCCCCTTCGTCACGATGTCCCGCTCGATCACGTCCGCGCACGCGGCGAAGAGCGGCGTCGAATCGGGGAAATAGTAGAGCCCGATGAGGGCGAGGTTGCCGGCCGGCCGTTCGGGCTTCTCGACGATGCGCCTGATGATTCCGCCCTCGACCTCGCAGATGCCGAAACGGCTGGGGTCCTGCACCTCGCGGACGCCGAGCACGCAGCCGCCGACCGCCGGGATGCGCCGGAAGTCGGTCTTGATGATCGTGTCTCCGAGAATGATGATGAGCTCGGCGCCGTCCGCCTGCCCGCGGGCGAGCGAAACCGCGTGGGCGATCCCCTTTTGCTCCGTCTGCTCGACGAACGTCATGGGAACCCGGTACGCGGCGGAGAGATACTCCCGGATGAGCTCCCCCTTGTAGCCGACGACGGGGATGAGCTCCTTCACGCCCATGGAAAGAAGGCTGTCCACGATGTGACCGAGGATCGGTTTTCCCGCGACGTTGAGGAGCGCCTTGGGGATATTGAGCGTGTGCGGCCTGAGACGTTTCCCGATGCCCGCGACCGGGATGATCGCCTTCATCATTCCTCCGTTCTCAGCTCGTCTTTCAACCGGTCTATCATCTCGATGGGCGTCGGATCCTTGCCGTACTCGACGGCGAGGAAGACGCTCGTGAAATCGCCGAACAGGATGACGGAGAGAAGCCGCGAGAGCCGCCCGGCGCGTCCCCGCTCCCCCTCGCTCTCGATAAGCACGGCGCCGCTCGCGAGCGGTTCGAGCATGCGATGGGCCGCCTCCATGCCGCGCTGCACACGCGGATGGTCCTCCGCGTCGCGCAGCAGCACGAGGAAATACTCGCTCCGGAGACGCTCCGGCGCCGACCATCCCATGATCTCGTTGTGTCCAAGCTCGGGAAAATTGTTGTCGAAGGCCATGCTTTTCGCGTTCTCGTTGAACTGGCACTTCCAGCGCCGCGCGGCGGACGCGAGCAGCCCGTCGCCGCTGTAGACGAGCGGGGTCTTGCCGTAGAGGCGCTTGGCGAGCTGGAGCGCGCGGCTTCCCCCGGCGTCTCCGGAGATCGAATGCCCTTCGGCGAGCTTGCGGCACTTCCGCGCGGCCGCGTCCACGTCGTCGTCGGACACGGCGTAGAAGCCCCATTTCGACGCGAGCGCCAGCAGCGGCACGAAGAGATAGCCGAGCGCCGCGCGCGGCGGCATCCCCGCGGGGATGCGGATCACGGGAACCCCCGCGAGATCGGCCTCGTCGGCGAGAGCGCCGCCCGAGGTGAGAACGATCGTCGGACAGGAACGCATGAGCGCGTTATGGAGACAGCTCAGCACCTCTTCCGTGTTGCCGCTGTAGCTCACGCACACGACCGGCGTCGTCTTGCCGGCGAAGGCCGGCAGGGCGTAGGTCGATTCGAGCACGACGGCCACGGGGGATTCCTGCCGGATGAGATCGCGCAGCAGCCTCGCGCCGATCGCCGAGCCTCCCATGCCGCAGACGATCACCGGACCCTTGCCTCGGAGGGCCGGCGCCTTAAAGGATTTCATCATGCGCCAGGACTGCTCGATCTGGTCGGGGAGCTGGATCACCCGGTCGAGCATCCGTCCCGCGTCGACGCGGTAATGCCGTAGAAGATCCTCCTGGCTCATGACGCCGCCTCCGGAATGAATTCCCCGAGCTCGGGCCGTTTGTCGCGGATGTAGCGCTCGATGTGCTCGCGGACCTCGCGCGCGGTTCCCATCCCGAGCGCTTTGCGGGCGAGGGAGCGCGTCTCGTCGTACGTCACGGACCGAACGATCTTCTTGATCGTCGGAATGAGGTACGGGGCCGCGCTGAACTCGTCGAGCCCGAGGCCCAGCAGCACGAGCGCCCCCTGTATGCTGCTCGGCATCTCGCCGCAGACGCCGACCCAGATCTTGTTCTTGTGGGCCGCCGCGACGGTGTCCCGCAGGAGCCTCAAAATGCCCGGGTGCAGGGCGTCGTACAGATACGAGACCTTCGTGTTCCCGCGGTCGACGGCGAGGGCGTACTGAACGAGGTCGTTCGTCCCGATGCTGAAGAAATCGACCTCGCGCGCGAGGTGGTCGGCGATGGCGACGGCCGCGGGCGTCTCTATCATGACGCCGATCTCGGCCTTATCGCCGATCTGGTAGCGGTTCCGCTTGAGATCCTCCTTGACCTCCTCGCATATCTCGCGGGCGAGGCGGACTTCCTCGAGGACGGAGACCATCGGAAACATGATCTTCACGTTGCCGTGCGCCGCGGCCCGGAAGATGGCCCTCAGCTGCGTGCGGAATATGTCCGTTCGCGCCAGCGTGAAGCGGATGCCCCGCCACCCCATGAAGGGGTTCGCCTCCTCGAGATCGCCGACCCAGCGCGCGATCTTGTCGCCCCCGACGTCGAGGGTGCGGATGATGACCGGATCGGAAGGCATGCGCTTGACGACGCTCGCGTAGTAGCGATACTGCTCCTCCTCGCCGGGGAGCGTCGCGCGCGTGATGAAAAAGTATTCGGTGCGGAAGAGCCCGACGCCCCGCGCGCCGTGGCCCAGCGCGTCGTCGACCTCGTCCGGAACCTCGATGTTCGCCGAAAGCTCGATCGTGTGGCCGTCGAGCGTCACGGCGGGATAATCGCGAAGCGTCAGGAGCTCCCGCTCGAGCTCGCGGTAGCGCGCCTGAACCTCGCGGTACAGGTCGATCGACTCGGGGGTCGGGTTGAGGATCACCGTTCCCGTGATCCCGTCGACGATGAGCTGATCGTGAGGCTTCGCGCGGCGCGAGAGGTCGGTCAGGCCGACGACGGCGGGGATGCCGGCCGAGCGCGCGAGGATCGCCGCGTGGGAGGTGCTCCCCCCCGAATCGGTCACGAAGGCGAGACAGTACTTCTTGTCTATGCCGGCGGTGTCCGAAGGGGTAAGGTCCCGCGCGACGACGATCGCCTTCTTGCGGAGCGCGGAGAACCCCTCGATCTTCTGCCCGAGGAGGTTGTGCAGGACGCGGCGCCGCACGTCCCGGATGTCGGCGGCCCGCTCGCGCAGGAACTCGTCCTTGATGCCGGCGAAGGTGGTGAGCACCCGGTCGAGGGTGAGGTGAAGCGCGTAGGCAGCGGTGACCTTGCGCTCGCGGATCGCGCGTATCGTGTCGCCTCGCATGATCTCGTCGGCGAGGATCATGCGGTGCGTGTCGAGGATCTTCCCGTGCTCCTCGCCCATCTCGTCCTCGAGCGCCCGATGGAGGTTGCCGAGCTCCGTTTCCGTCGCGGCGAGCGCCGACGTGAACCGGTCGATTTCGGCGTCGACCTCCTCCGCGGCGATGTGCTCCTCGGCGACGGGCTGCTCCTCGACGTTCACTACGAACGCCTCGCCGAAGGCGATGCCCGGGGACGCGGGGATCCCGTTGAAAGTCAGTTCCTTCTTTTCGATCTTCGCCTCGTCCACCTAGTTCGTCTCCCGCGCGAATTCGTTCTCGACGAGCGACACGAGGTGCGCGACCGCGTCGTTCTCGTCGGCCCCATCGGCCCGAAACTGAAGCTCGGAGCCGAACTCCGCGCCGAGCCCCGCGACGCCGAGTATGCTCTTCGCGTCCACTTCGCGCCCGTCCTTCGAAACGGTCACGCGCGACTGAAACCGCGTGGCGGCCTTGACGAGCTCGCCGGCGAGCCGGAGGTGAATGCCGTTCCTGTTCTTGACCCTGGCGCTTCCGGTGACCATGCCGTCCTCGTATCGTCTCGGGCGCGCCCGCCCGAATCTATCCCGCCCCGACGAACGACGTCGCAACGAGGAACGCCGCGATCGCGGCCCCCGCGACGCACACCGCGGCGGTCGCCGAGATTCTCCGTCCGAGGACCGCAGCGCCCGCCGCCGCGGCCGCTCCGGCCGCGATGAACGGGATTCCTCCCGCGTCCGCCGCCCTCACGAAGAGAAGTCCCGCGAAGATCCCCGCCGAGAACGACGCGAGCCCCTCGAGCGCGCGCGCCTCCCGGAACAGCCGGGAGACGAATGCGCCGCCGATACCCTCTCCCGCCTCGACACCCCGGCCATATCCGCCGATCCTCGATTGGAAATGATAGTAATTGTACAACGCGAGGAAGATCACGGGGCCGATGTACGACCCATAGATAGCAAAAACGCCCGCGATTGTCAATCCGAAGGGGATGACGAGCGTGTCGAAGAACCGATTGCCCCGCGCGGCGAGAACGGACGAGAGCGCGGTCTTGATCCGTTCGATCTCCGCGGGCGGTATCTCCTCGCCCGCCGCGCGCCGTTTCTCGAGGTTCACGACGACCCCGGCGACGACGGGCGCGAGAAACACGCCGCCGTTGAAGTACCCGAGGTGGCGGAGCGCCGTCTCGCGCTCGTCCGCGAGCCGGCTCCGGTCCGCGCCGAGCGCCGCCGCGATGACCGAGAAAAAGCCGAGGCCGTCCATGAGGCGTTCGCCGCGCGAGCTGTGCATGAAGAGGAGCCGCCAGAGCACGGCCGCCGGGCCGCGCGTCCGGGAGCC
>JAGUZZ010000075.1:0-3334 GCA_020060525.1 bacterium
CCGCGTCGAGCAGCGCGTCGACCGTTTCCCGGTAGCCCGCGCCGCGCCACGCGGCGAGCCCGATCGGCGTCCATCCCGATTTGTCCGCCGCGTTCAAGTCGGCGCCGAACGCCACGAGCATTCGAATGACCGCCGGATTGCCGCCGCCGTCGCGCGCCGCCGCGCAGAGCGGCGTCCGCCCCCACGGGTTCCGCAGCTCGAGGAGCTGAGGATCCGCCTCGATCAGCCTTCGAACCGAGGCGGTGTCGCCGCTCGTCGCGGCCCGGTGTATATCCTGCGCCCCGAGAGGCGCCGCGAGGGACGCCGCGAGCGAAACGGCGGCCGCCGCGCATATGATCGCACGTCGAGCTTTCATGGCGTCATCCTCCCGCCCGCGCGGGGATCGCGCAAGCGCTAGATCTGGAACAGGTACTGCAGCTTCATGAAGAACTGCCGATCGGTGAGGTCCCACCCCTCGCGCCCGTGCTCCGCGAACGCGAAGTCGCGGTAGTCGTGCGTCGAGCCCACGTAGAACATCGTAAGCGAGTTGATGCGGTAGGTGACGAGCGGGTCGAGCTCCCACGTGTCCCAGCGGTCGTTGTACTGCGTCACGACGCGTATCGAGAGCTCGCGCGTCATCTGGAGCGAGAGCCGCGACCAGAAGATCGACTGCGAGAAGAGCCGCTCGTCCGTCTCAAGATCGTCGCTCTCGCTGTGGTAGAAGCTCGCGTCGATCACCAGGCGGTCGATCGGCTTGAACGTCGTCGAAAGGCCGTAGTCGAGCTGTTTCCCCATGACGAGGGCGTTTCGGGCGATGCGGTGGCCGTAGTTGACGTTGCCGCCGAGCCGGATCATGCCGCTCGGCCGCGTGCTGAAGCATGCATGCGTGCCCCAGATCCCGTCGAACTGGATGCCGCGGAAGAGCTCGTTGCTCATCATGCAGTTCACGTGAACGCTCGTGAAGGCTACGCGGGATTGCAGCACGAGGTTCGGCGTGATCCACTCGTCCTTTATCGCTCCGTCGAAGTTCCACCGCCGGGCGGCCTGCGCGTCGAGCTGGACATATTCGAGCGTCGGGCTTTTCTCGAAGCGCTTGATGTAGCTTCCGTAGAGGCATCCGGTGCGGTTGTTGTTCATCGGCTCGAATCCGTTATCCGCGCGAAAGGTCGGAGAGAGCTCGGAGTAATCGGCGACGAGCGAGTAGTTGCTCGTATTGCGGGCGATGCCCGCGAAGAAGGCGTGCCCCCAGAAGCTCTCGCCGTCGAGACCCTTCGTGTAGCCGTCGCCGAAGGTGCTCGCGTTGAAGGAACTGTCCGGAACGAGGGCGGGATTGTTCACCTCTTCCGTGCGGGTTGCAAGCGCCTGGAATTTTATCGCGTCGCTCTTCGTGAGGCGGATCTGCCCGTCGATCCCGCCGAGCGAGCCCGAGCCGCCGCCGTCGAAGCGCCGGTCGGTGCCGACGATCCCGAGGTACGACGAGCCCCCGAGGTCCCGCTTGTACCGCAGGACGTTCGAGTAGCTCTTCCCGTTCTCGACGAAGGCGCTCCCCTCCTCGAACGGCAGGATGATCACGGAGTGCTCGTCGCGGGCCGAAAGGAAGGCGAGGCTGTTCGAGCCGCTCCGCAGCGTCGTCTTGCCGGCGAAGAGCGGGTCGTTGACGGAGCGCGTGTAGACCGCGCTGAAGAAGGTCGTATTGAAGAGATCGCTCCCCTCCTGAAAGAAGGGGCGCTTTTCGGGATAGAAAAGGGCGAAGGTGGAGTTCACGTCTATCTGGGCGGCGTCGGCCTCGACCTGACTGAAATCGGGATTCACCGTCGCCTCGGCGGCGAGCTCGGACGAGATATCGTAGGAGACTCCGAGGGAGAGATCTCCCGTGAACTTGCCGTTTTCGAAATCTCCGCTCTCCCCGAGAGCGCCCGCCTGATGGGCCACGACCGCCGGCAGAAGCTCAAGGCCCTTGCCGGGCTCGATCCCCGTTATCCCCGTGACCGTTCCCCATTGGCACGGCCAGCAGTCCACGTTTCGATCGTACGCGGCCCACGAGTACTGATAACGCGACTCGCGCGGGCGGTTGCGCCAGAAATCGACGCGCCACGTCTGCTCCTCGCGCTTCGGAAAGCGCAGGCTCGAGAACGGTATCGCCATCTCGGCGATCCAGCCGTTCTCGACAATGCGGCTCGCGGTGCGGTAGATCATGTCGTAGGTCCTGTCCTCGCCAGACGTCGACGAGAACAGCATATCCAACGGGATGCCGTACGGATTAACGGCGATCTCGTAGGCGTACGTCGCCTCGCCGAAGGTGTCGAGGCAGAAGAACACGAGGTCGTCGGCACCCACCTTGTCCCTCTCGCAGAAGGTCGCGCGGATATCCTTGGGGTCGTCGTAGCACATGAATGCGACGTAGATGTACTCGTCGTCGTACGTGATGTAGGCCTCCGTGTCGACGACGGGCTTGGTCTGGTCGCCTGGATTGTGCTCGGCGAAGTTCGACGCCTTGGCGGCGCCGCGCCATCCGGAATCGCCGAGATCGCCGTCGATGCAGATCTCCCCGACGAGGCGCATGACCTGGAGCGTCGGATGATAGACCGGCGCGTAGGCCGGCGGCTTGCCGTCGTCGGCGGCCGCGGCCGATGCCGTGAAAGCCGCTCCCGAGACCGCCGCAACTATCCCCGCAACGGCGAGCAAAACGATCGCTTGCATCCCGATAAAGCTCCTCGTGCCCATCCTTCCAAGACTCTGCTCGAAATAGCGGCGATGGCTTGAACGAATCGCGCCGAAGCGTGTACGGCCGCGATTGATTATACGAAGACGCGGGCGATTCGTTCCATTGAGCGGTTTACGGTCGCGCAGAATTGCCTTTATAAGCCGTTGACAGGCTTGACGCCTCTACCTTATTCTTTATTCCATTCATACCATATCTTATTCCGCGATGCGACACTGAGGCCGCCCGGAAAAGGCGGCGGGTCCTGGAGCGAAAGCCGAGGTGCATCGGATGCGCTTTCCATTTGCGGTCATACTGTGCATGGCGTCGATCGCTTCGGCGTCGATCTCGAGCTCTCAGCTGCTCGCCGCTCCGCGGGCACCGAAGCCTGGGCAGGAAAAATATCTCCCCGTTCATGCGACCCTCACGGCGACGGGTCGCGCAGCGCCGCGCGAGGGATGCACGCAGCATGGGTTCGTCGTCGTCTGGAATGGAGTTCTCGAGCCGGTCGACGACGATCCCGACGGCATATTCCCCGCCGTCATCTACGAGGGGGACGGCCCATTCGCGACCCTCAAGTTCGACAACTGGGTCTGCCGTCAGGAAGGGCTCGACGATCACCGGGTCACGTACGAGCTCGGGCCCAAGCCGACC
>JAGUZZ010000160.1:0-2973 GCA_020060525.1 bacterium
GCGGGCTCCCCGCGCTGATCGGCGCGGTGAGGGACTGGGCGCGGCGGCGGCACGGCGTCGAGCTCGGCGAGGACGAGATCCTCGTCACGATCGGGAGCAAGGAAGCGATCGGGCACCTGCCGCTCGCCGTCGCCGATCCGGGGGACGCGGTGATCGTGCCGGACCCGGGCTACCCCGTGTACCACTCCGGCGCCGTATTCGCCGGCGCACGCTCCGTGCGCTGTCCGCTCGATCCAGCGGCCGGTTTCCGTCCGAACCTCGGCGCGCTCGCCGCGGCGGACCTCGAGCGCGCCCGTCTCATCTTCGTCAACTATCCCAACAACCCCACCGCCGCGGTCGCCGACGAGTCGCTCTACCGCGACTGCATCGCGTTCGCGAAGAAGCACGATCTCGTGCTCGCCGGCGACTCGGCGTACGGAGACATCTGGTACGAGGAGCCTCCGGCACCGCTTTTCCCCGCCGCGCGCGGATCGGGCGCCGCGTTCATCGAGTTCTTCTCGTTCTCGAAGACCTTCTCCGTCACGGGCTGGCGCGTCGGGTTCGCGATCGGCTCGCCCGAGGTCGTCGCGGCGCTCGCGAAGCTCAAGAACAACCTCGATTCGGGCGTGTTCAGCTGCATCCAGCAGGCCGTCGCGGACGTCCTCTCGGGGCCGTACGACGCCGTCATGGAGCGGATGCGGGGGACGTACCGCGAGCGCAGGGACATCCTCGCCGGCCATCTCGAGCGCGCGGGTCTCGAGTTCGCGAAGCCGCGCGCGACGTTCTACTTCTGGATACGGACTCCCGGCGGCATGAGCTCGATCGAGTGCTGCCGGTTTCTCATCGAGGAGCTCGATATCGTCGCGACCCCCGGCGTCGGTTTCGGTCCGAGCGGCGAGGGGTACTTCCGTCTGTCGATCACGACCGGCACGGACACCGTCCGCGAGGCGGGGCGCCGGCTCGAAACGCTCGGCGCGCGTCTCGCGAACGGGTAAGGAGGTTCCCCGTGCTCGAGGAGAAGATCACGCTCAAGGGGATTACGGTGTTCGGCTACTACGGCGTTTCGCCGATGGAGCGGGAGATCGGGCAGAAGCTCGAGCTCGACGTCGAGTTCCACCACGATTTCACGAAGGCGTGCGTCACCGACGCCCTCGAGGACACGGTGAACTACGAGCGCGCGTACGCCAAGGTGATGGAGACCGTCGAGGGGAACCGCTTCAACCTGCTCGAGACGCTCGCCGACGCCATCTGCCGCGCGCTGATCGAGCAGTTTCCCGCCGTGAGGTCGGTCCGGACGACGGTTCGCAAGCTCACCCTTCCGTTCCCGAACGCCATGTCGCACGTCGAGGTGGTCGTTGAGCGGACCTCTCGGGAATCCTGAAGCGCCGGCGCTCCTCTCTTTCGGCTCGAACCTCGGGAACAGGGAAGAGACGCTTCTCCGGGCGTTCGCCCGCATCGAACGCGCGGACGGATTGCTTCTCGAGGCCGCGAGCTCCCTGTACGAGACCGAGCCGGTCGGCTTCCCGGCCGGCCGCCTCTTCCTGAACGCGGCGTGCGCCGTGAGGACGGCGCTTCCGCCGCGGGATCTCCTCGAGCTCTGCCTCTCGATCGAACGCGAGTTCGGAAGGACGCGCGGCGGGCCGTCCCTCGATCGCACGCTCGATATCGATCTTCTCGCCTACGGCGATCTCGCGATCGCCGAGCCGGACCTCGCCGTGCCCCATCCGCGCCTTCGCGAGCGGCTCTTCGTTCTCGCGCCTCTCGCGGAAATCCGGCCCGATTTTCCGCTTCCTCCCGACGGGAGGACGGTTCGCGAGATACTGCGCGAGCATCCCGGCGGGGGCTGGGCGCGGCGGGCGTCTTCGAGGGGGGTGGCGCGCTGAACGCGTTGTCTATCAAACGGTTGTAATGATGTTGACAGACCGGCCGGTTTCAAATATCGTGGGGGCATGAAGGACCTGAAAAAACGGTTCCTCGAGAACGGCGTGCGATACATCGCCGTCGAAGGGAATATCGGGGCGGGCAAGACGACGCTCGCGCGGCTCATCGCCGGCGAAACGGGGGCGTCGCTCTTCGAAGAGCAGGTCGACGACAATCCGTTTCTCTCGAAGTTCTATCAGGACAGGCACGGGTACGCCTTTCAGGCCCAAATCTTCTTTCTTCTCAACCGGTATCGCCAGCAGCTCGAGATAGCGCAGCGGGATCTCTTCTCGGATCTCGCCGTGGCCGATTACCTCTTCGAGAAGGACAGCATCTTCGCGCACGTGGTGCTCGGCGACGACGAGCTCGTTCTCTACAACCGGCTCCTCGAGCAGCTCCGCGGTAGGATCGTGAACCCCGATCTCGTGATCTACCTTCAGGCCTCGCCGCCCGTGCTCGTCGACCGGATCAGGCGCCGGGGACGGAGCTTCGAGAAGGGGCTCGGCGAGGACTACCTCTCGACGCTCAACGAGGCGTTCAACCATTTCTTCTTCCACTACGAGAGCTCGCCGCTGCTCGTCGTCAACACCGACCGGCTCGACTTCGCCGCGAGCCGCGAGCATCTCGAGGATCTGTTTTCCCGCGTCACGGAGCGGTTCACGGGCACGCGGTTCTACGTGCCCTCGTGGGAGCCGGGGCTGTCATGAGAGCGAAGGCCACCACGCGCACCATTCTCGATATGCGCGCCCGCGGCGAACGGATCGTCGCGCTCACGGCCTACGACTACCTCACGGCGCGCATCGTCGGCGAGACCGGAGTCGATCTCCTCCTCGTCGGCGATTCGCTCGGCATGGTCATGCTCGGATACGAAAACACCCTCCCCGTCACGATGGAGGAGATGATCCACCACACGAAGGCGGTGTCGCGCGCGCGTCCGCGCGCCCTCCTCGTCGCCGACATGCCCTTCATGTCGTATCAGGCGAGCGTCGAGGACGCCGTCCGCAACGCCGGCCGCCTCGTGAAGGAGGGCGGCGCGGAGAGCGTGAAGCTCGAAGGGGGCGAGCGGTACGTTCC
>JAGUZZ010000166.1:0-3473 GCA_020060525.1 bacterium
GAGCTTCGCGCGCGCGTCGAGGAGGACCGACAGGCCGGTGAGTTTGAATCCGAGACCCTCGAGCTCCTTCGACGTGGCCTTGTCCTTGACCTCCTTGATCATGATGTCGAGGTCCTGGAGCGCGATGAGGAGCCGGTGCTCGTCTTTCAATCGTCTTTCCCTTCGAAGATGCCGACGAGCTTCGAGAAATCGGCGGCCTCGTTGAGCGCCTTGAGCTTCGCCGGCTTCTGAATGAGCCCGATGAGCTCGCTGAGGATCGCGAGATAGGTTTCGGATCCTTTGTCCGACGGCGCGAGTATGAGGAAGAAGACGTTCGTCGGCTTGCCGTCGAGCGCCTCGAAGTCGACTCCCGACGAGGAGCGCGCGAACAACACCGTGAGCTGCTTGATGGCGAGCGAGCGGCCGTGGGGAAACGCGACGCCGTTTCCGAGCCCCGTGCTGCCGAGGTTCTCGCGGTTCTTCAGCATGTCGAGGATGAACCGTTCGTCCGAGATGCGTTTCTGGAGAGCGAGGTGATGGACCATCTCCGTGAGCGCGCTGATCTTCTTGCGCGACCGGAGATGAAATATGCAAAGATCCTCTTCGAAGAACGAAATCAGCTTGGAAGCTTCCATATGCGCCCCAATATATCACCCGCCTCGAACGCATGTATAGCAATTTTATCGTTCGGCGACAACATATTTTTTGCTATCCTCCGGCGTACACGGTCGAACGCAACGAACGGCGGAGAAAACGGTTGCCATGACGGCTGAAGAAATCTTCGAGGGTCTCGTCGTGCGCATCCGCGGCGCGGATTTCGTCGCCGAGAGCGGCGGGGAAGAGGTGCGCTGCGCGCTTCGCGGCAGGACGCGTCTCTCGGAATCTCCGGGGGAGGTCCTGCCCGTCGTCGGAGACGGGATCCGTTTCACGAGAGAGAGCGGCGGCGCGGGCGGCTTCGTGAAGGAAATCCTGCCGCGCCGGTCGCTGTTCGCCCGCGTGGACCCGTCGCAGAGGTCCGGCTACCGCGTCATATGCGCCAACATGGATTTCGCCGTTCTCGTTTTCGCCGTCCGGGAGCCGAGGCTGAACGAGCGCATGCTCGACCGGATGCTCGTCGCGGCCGAACGCGGCGGCATCGAGCCCGTGATATGCGTCAACAAGGTCGATATCGCGGAGGACCGGGCCGCGCTCGACCGAACCCTTCATCCCTACCGCGGGATGGGTTACCGCCTGATCCTCTCGAGCGCCGTGACGGGCGAGGGCGTGGACGAGCTCGCGGCTCTGCTCGCGGGCCGTCTCTCCGTTCTCGCCGGACCGTCCGGGGCGGGAAAGACGTCGCTCATCTCGCGCGTCCAACCGGGCCTCGAGCTCGCGATCGGGGAGGTGAGCGCGAAAACGGGCAAGGGAAAGCACACGACGAGCCATTTCGAGCTCCATCGCCTCCTCGGCGGGGGGTATCTCGGCGACACCCCCGGCGTGAGGGAGTTCGGCGTCTGGGGCGTTTCGAAGGCCGTCCTGCCGTCTTTATTCAGGGATTTCGCCCGGTTTCGCGGGGAATGCCGGTTCGCCGCCTGCACTCACAGCCATGAGCCGGACTGCGCGATCAAGGATGCCGTCGCCTCCGGCGGCATCTCGCGCGAGAGGTACGAGAGCTATCTTCGCCTGCTGGAGACCGTTCCGGACCGGTGAGGCGAACGCCCGCCGGCCCCGAAGCGGCCGCTGGTTCGCGGGGCGCCGGCTCCCGGCGGGAGTGCGGCGGGAAAAAATAAATGGCGGCCCGGGGAGGGCCGCCATCCGCAAGAAGGGACTATGGGATGGGGGCAAAACATCCGCATTCTGATTATTGATACGCGCGAGGCGGGGATGAAGTTCCACAAAAATAAAAAAATATTTCGAGGGTCCCCATGAGGAAGCGGATCGAACGGGCGCTCAAACGCCGTTTCGCCCGGTGCGCCGCGCTCTTTCTCGACCGGCGCCGGATCACCCCCGCGGAGCTCGAAAGGCTCGAGATATCGCGTCTTCTCGTCATCCGCCAGCACAACCAGATGGGGGATATGCTGCTCGCCGTGCCGGCGTTCCGGGGTCTTCGCCGCCGTTTCCCCGGGGCGCGGATATCGCTCGTCGCCGCTCCCATCAACGCCGCGGCCGCGGCGCGGATCCCGTACATCGACGAGGTGCTGACGTACGCGAAACGGCGAAACCGGTGGAATCCGCTCGCGCTCCCGGCGTTCGTCGCGGGCCTTCGCAGCCGGCGCTTCGACGCGGTCATCGTGCTCAACACCGTTTCCTTCTCGATCACGAGCATGCTGCTCGCCGCGGCGAGCGGCGCACGCGTCCGTCTCGGGTCGACGAGCCGGCCGTTCGGGAACGATCTCTCCGCGAGGTTCTATCACCTCGAGTTGCCTCTGCCTCCGCCGGAGGAGCTCGCCGCGATGCACGAGAGCCGGCACAACCTCTATCCGCTCGCGCCGATCGGCGTCCGGGAGGACGATCTTCGATCGATCGTCGTCCCGACGGCGGAGGAGGAGCGGGACGCCGGGCGATTCGTCGCGGCGTCCGTCGGCGACGGGACGCCGTTCGTCGTCGTGCATCCGGGGGCGGGCAAGCGGGGGAATATCTGGCCTCCCGAACGGTTCGCCGAGGTCGTCTCGGCGCTTCACGATCGCCGCGGCGCGGGAGCGATCGCCGTGCGCGGCCCTGTCGACGGCCCCGCCGTCGACGCCTTTCTCCGCTCGTGCCGGGTCCGTCCGGCGGTCGTCTCGTCGCCCGGCATCGGGTTTCTCGCGAGCCTCATGAAGCGCGCGTCATGCGTCCTCTGCAACGAT
Source organism: bacterium (assembly GCA_020060525.1). Taxonomy (GTDB): domain Bacteria; phylum Krumholzibacteriota; class Krumholzibacteriia; order Krumholzibacteriales; family Krumholzibacteriaceae; genus SSS58A. Next base: position 2,805 of record JAGUZZ010000166.1, read on the forward strand.
ACGGGGATCATGCACGTCGCGGGCGCCGCGGGGGCGCGATGCGTCGCCGTGTTCGGACCGACGGATCCGCGCCGCTGGAAGCCCCCGAACGACACGGTCGTCGCGGTGCGCGCCCGGGACGGAAGGGTCGAGTCGGTCGAGGCCGACGAAGTTCTCGAGGCGGTCGAGCGCTTACTGGCTCTCCGATAGGGGAACGAGGCGGATGGCGAGCGTGAGCGGCTCTCCGTCCGGCACGTTCACGCCGGCCGACCACGAACGGTATCCCGGCTTTTTCAGCTCCACGCGGTGCGGACCGGGCGCGAGAGGGACGGGCTGCGCGAGCGGGAGCTCGCCCCGGTAGGCGCCGTCGACGAAGAGGCGGGCGCCCGGCTCGGATTTCACGACGAGCGATCCGACGATCTCGGCGAGCACGATGCGGCGGCGCGAGAGCTCGCCCGCGGCGACGCGCACCGTCTCCACGTAATCGCGGTATCCATCACGCCGGACGACGATCTCGTGCGGTCCGGCCGGCAGCTCGAGCATCGATATCCTTCCGCTCGCGGTCTGCGGTTCGCCGTCGACGATGATCGAGGCGGCGGGTTCGACCGAGACGTCGAGGAAACCGGTTTGCGCGCGAGGCGGGGGCGCCTCGCGCGCGGGGCGCGAATCGGCGGGGAGCGGCGCCGCGGC
>JAGUZZ010000202.1:0-5355 GCA_020060525.1 bacterium
CCCCCTGCGCTCCCCCGGACGAATCCTCTTTGCTTCCATCCTCGTCTCGTGCGTCGTCGTCGCCCGGGCGCTCCCCGCTCAGACGCTCGAAATCGATCTCGAGCGCATGTCGCGGATGCTCGAGCTGCGCTATTACGTCGCCGAGCGCGGAGAGCTTCCGCCGGAGTACATCCTCTTCGGAGACGTCGGGTTCCGCCCCGGCTTTCTTCCCGCGCCGGCGGCGGCGCCGCTCGAGATCGTCGAGTTCGACGACGAGACGGGTCTCGTCTTCCGTTTCCGCGTGCCGGGGGATTACCGCTTCGTCCGCAAGGAAGGGCGGCGCGATCTCTTCTATTTCCTGGAGCCCCGCGATCTCGACATCCCGGGCCTCGCCGTTTCGATCGAGAGCGTCGACGACAGGATCGCCCGCGCGCGCCGAGCCTCCGCGCGGACGGTGTGGACGGAGGAGATCCGGTACGGCCTGAGCCGGGAGCGGGTCGAGAAGGCGGGCCGCGGGCTCCTCTCGCTCGACATACCCATCGCGCTGCCGAAGTCCATCGAGCGCATCATCGGGAGGGGCGAGGAGACGAACCTCACCGTGCAGGGAAGCGAGCGCATCGCGATATCGGGCACGTCGAACTGGTGCTCGAACTGCCCCCGCACCGAGGGACAGCCGAAGCAGGAGAAGTTCCCCGATCTCGACCTCGACCAGCAGCTCAGCGTGAGCCTCCGCGGAACGATCGGCGAGAAGATCAACGTCGAGATCCAGCACAGCAGCGTCGGGCAGGGGGTCGCGGCGACGAACCGCGTGCGCATCAACTACCGGGGCTTCGACGACGACGTCATCAAGCTCATCGAAATGGGGGACACGGACCTCAGTCTCCAGGGCGCTCAGCTCGTGAGCTACTCGGGAGCGGCCAAGGGGCTCTTCGGCGTCAAGGCGATGGCGCAGGCGGGTCCGCTCGATCTCACCGTCATCGCGAGCAAGGAGGAGGGGGAATCGGTCTCGGGAAGCTACGCGCAGGCCGGCGGGCAGAGCAGCACGATCGAGGTCCGCGACGTCGATTTCGTCAAGCGGCAGTTCTTCTATTTCGAGAACCCCGGCCCCGATCCCGCGAACCCGCGCCCGGGATTCCTCGGCATCTACGGCGTCTACCCGTCCGTGAATCCGCTCTTTCCCGTCGTCGGCGGCGCCGAAGGCGATTCGATCGAGGTCTTCCAGTCGCTCGTCGGCGACGAGTATCAGGGGCTCAACGACCAGTACAAGGTCACCGGATACATCGACCGGCTCAACAACGGCCTCGCGGACGACTCTCCCGTCTTCGAGGAGGTTCCCTGCCGCCAGCTGTACGAGGGGACCGATTATGAGCTCATCCGCGTGTACGGGCTCGAGGGCGATCCGAAGTACGTCGCGATCCAGCTTCGCCGCCCCCTCGACGCCAACCGGAACCTCCTCGTGCGCTACCGCGCGCAGAACATAAACGGCGACGTCCTGCACACCGTGGGGGATTACGGCCAGTGGCTGAACGAACCCTTCAGGGCCGAGATCATCTGCCGCGACGCCAACAACTCGGTCGGGACGGACGAAACGTGGCACCTCACGATGCGGAACGTGTACTCCGTCGGTTCTCTCAGCCCGGAAGGTACGATCGAGATGCGGATCGAGGACCTCCAGAACCGCGACAACCGCGACATCCACCCCGTCTCCCGGGTCCCGTACCTTCGGCTCTTCGGGCTCGATCAGTACGATCAGCTCGGCCAGAAGAAAAAAGACGGGCTCGTCGACGCCGGTGTTCCCGGGATCCTCGACCGCTCGGCCGGGCTTCTCATGATCCCCTGGTACCGGCCGTTCGATCCAGATTCGGCGTTCATCGCTTCGTTTCTCGATCCGCAGGACCCCCTCGAGGCGGCGTTCAGCTACGCAACCCTCGCGAGGGACACGAGCCTCTACAAGCGGGTCGTCACGGGGACCGAGCTCGACGCGAATCACAAATACAACATCGTCGTCGTGTCCTCGAGCGGCAGGCGCAACATACAGCTCGCCGCCTACGACATCATCGAGGGGAGCGAGGTCGTCACGGTGAACGGCGCGCGGCTCGTGCGCGGCGCCGACTACGACATCGACTATATGAGCGGCGAGGTTACGATCAAGACGGAAACGCCACCGGATTCCCGCATCAACATCGACTACCAGTACAAGCCGCTCATCGGCGGCGGCAAGAACTCGCTGCTCGGCGTCGGAGCGAACCTCAACTTCTCGCAGAACTCGCGGCTCAGCGGCACCTTTCTCTACAGCTCGATGGGAGCGCCCAAGTACACGCCGCGCGTCGGCGAGGAGCCCTCGCGGACGATGGCGGCGGACGTGAACGGCGCGTTCCTCTTCACCCCGAGATGGATGACGAGCCTCGCCAACCTGCTCCCCCGCGTCGACACGAACGCCCAGAGCACGCTGAACCTCGGCGGCGAGGTCGCGATGAGCTTCCCCAATCCGAACGTCAAGGGAGAAGCGATCATCGACGACATGGAAGGGGTCTCGGAGAGCAACCAGGTCAGCATGCTCCGGCGCTCGTGGTATCCGGCGAGCCTTCCGTACGACGAGTTCGGCGTCCAGCGCGCGGACTCGAGCAGGGTGCGGGATTTCTACTACTACAACGCGGCGCGCACGCCGCAACAGGAGTATTTCATCACGAGCCGGCGCGATCTCAATCCCGGTCTCGATCCCCGCGAGAACGCGACCGTCTCGACGCTCTTCTTCGACGCGGTCTATCCGGCCGGCCCGAAGCCGGGACAGTGGTGCGGCGTCATGACCTCTTTTCCGAACAGCCTCGATCTCTCGACGACGCAGTACCTCGAGATCTGGGTGAACGATTTCCAGACGGACCCGTCGGCGCGCGGCGGAACCGTGCACATCGATTTCGGGAGGATCGACGAGGATTTCTACAAGCCGGGCCCCGACAGCAGATTTCCCGACGACGAAAAGAAAACGGAGTTCCCCTGGTCGATCGTCGAGGACGTCGGATTCGATCAGGACGACGCGAGTTGCTCGTATCCCTCGGCGTTCGACGAGGGGACCTGGATCGACAGCTTCTTCGTCTACCGGGGGATCAACTGCCGGAAGGGGAATCAGCTCCGGGACACCGAGGATCTGAACGGCAACCTCATTCTCGACCGCGAGAACGCGTATTACACCGTCACCTTCAACCTCGCCGATTCCGCCCTCATCGACATCCGCCGGGATTTTCCCCCCGACGATCCCACGGGGCGCTGGGACGAATACTGGCGGGAGAAGAACCTCAACGTCCGCAAGGCCTGGCGGAAGTACCGGATCGATCTCTCGAAGGCCGCCGTGGTCAACAACGCGCCGCCGCTCGAGACGATCCAGTACGCCCGCATTTGGATCGAGAACCCCGATTCGCTCGTCGCCTTCTCGAAGGCGCGGCTCATGGAGTTCGCCGAGTTCCAGTTCGTCGGCAGCCGGTGGCAGTACGACGGCGTGCGCGATCTCGCGGGCGCGGCGATCCCCGCCGATTCCGTCGCGCCGGGACAGAAGCTCGTCATCGGAACGATCAACAACAAGGACGATCCTGGCCGGTACGTGCCGCCCTACAACGTGATGCAGGAGGAGGGGATCACGAACCGCGAGCAGTCGCTGACCCTCACGTACGATAACGTCGCCGATTCGACGGCCTTCCGGATCGTGAAGCGCTTCTTCGGCGAGGGGCAGAATTACCAGCAGTACGAGGATTTCCAGTTCTTCCTGTTTCCGTACGCCTGCGACGACTCGATCGGCTTCTACCTCCAGCTCGCGACCGACGAAAACAACTATTACGAGATCGAGGTGCCCGTCGCTCCGGAGGAGCGGGGCCGGTGGCGCTGGGTGAACATGCGTTTCGCCGATCTCACGAACCTCAAGATCGCGGGGGCCGGCGTCCTCGTCGAGGACCGCGTCCGTGACAGCGTCGATCCGCTCAAGGTGTACACCGTGCGCGTGAAGGGAAGCCCGAGCCTCTTCCGCGTCCGCTACTTCTACGCGGGGCTCCGCAACCGCTCGGGCCGGGAGATCGGGAGAGGCGAGATCTGGTTCAACGACATCAGGGTCGGCGGCGTGCGCCGCGACATCGACCACGCCGAGCGTTTGAACGCGACCGCCGACTTCGCGGGGATTCTGCAGCTCGTCGGCGGCTGGCAGCGGACGGGGGCCGAGTTCCGCTCCCTGCGCGCGAGCAGGGGCGAGGGATACACGACGAGCAGCTACTTCCTGAACGGCAAGACGGAGGTGAACCACCTCCTGCCGACCGCCCGCTTCACCATGCCGGTCACCTTCAACCTCAACAACGCGAAGTCGCTCCCGAAGTACATCCCGAACAGCGACATCGAGATCGTCGATCCCGCGGTGCGCGACAGCCTCAAGAACCGCAACGAATCCTTCGGGTTCACGGTCGGGCTCAGCCGGCGCGACTCGACGAATTTCATCATGCGGCAGATCTTCGACAACCTTCGCGCGAACTTCGGGTACTCGAAAAAGAAGATCCTCACGCCGGCGCTCCGCGACACGACGACGACGATGAGCGGGAGCGTCGGCTACCAGCTTCAGTTCCGGAAGGCGCGGGAGCTCACGCTCTTCGGCGGGACCAAATGGCGGTACTGGCTATCGAGCCTGACGTACGAGGGGAGCGCCGGCACGACGTACGCGAAGAGCTACACCCTCGCGAGCGGCGAGCTCGTCAAGCGCCCGACGGGGCGCGCGGGAACTTGGACGAACAACGTCACGACGCTCTACGAGCCCTTCCAATCGGTCAAGATCAACTTCGCGCTGAACGAGAAGCGGGATCTCGCGTCGCAGAACGAGTTTCGCGGGATCCCGATCGGTTACGAAAGCGCCTGGGGCCACAGCCTCAATCTCAACTACCAGCCCGGAAGAAACGTCTTTCTGCTGCGAGAGTTCAATCCGAGATTCGAGTACCGGAGCCGGTATTCGGAGGATCTGAATCCGAGCCTCAGGCAAACCCGCGCCACGAGAAAGGATACGATCGTCACCTATCCGCCCGGAGGCCCGCCCGACACGTCCATCGTCGACGTCGTCGTGAGGGACCCCTCGGGAACCCGCGCCGTCAGCGCGTCCCGGGACATCGCCGTCACGCTCGACGTCGACGTGGGCAAGTACATGAACCGTCTCGGTCAAGCCCTCGGCCTCATCGAGAAGGGCCGCGACGACCGGACGATCCCCCGCGCGCAATCCGCCCCCGGCCGCCCGCGGAGCGCGGAGGATTTTCAGAAACGGCTCGAGGCTCAAACGCAGCAGGCGCGGCAGCGGGACGAGCGCGCCGGCACGATCGAGGAGATCGGCGACGAGGGGGACGCGCCGCAGGGCGTGGC
>JAGUZZ010000312.1:0-5169 GCA_020060525.1 bacterium
GAGCGCCGCGGCCCCCGCGTACCGCCTGCTTCCCGCGACCAGCAGCAGCGACCCGCGCGCGAACTTGTGCGCGGTGGGCGCGTGGTGGGGAAGATCGGCGAGCGCCGTCTCGAAATCGATCCCCTCGACGGAGAGGCGCTCCTCGTCGACGACCTCCCGCGGGATGCCGATGTCGCCGACGACGAGCTCGCCCGCGCACCCTTTTCCCGGATAAAAGAGGCAACCGATCTTCGGAAGTCCGAGCGCGACCGTCGCGTCGGCCACGACCGCCGTCCCCATGATCTCGCCGGTGTCCGCGTTCACGCCGGAGGGGACGTCGATCGAGACGATCGGCGTCCCGCCGTCGTTCAGGAGATCGACGACCTCCGCGTATTGACCGTCGACCGGCTTCGCGAGCCCCGTGCCGAGAAGCGCGTCGACGGCGAGATCGCTCTCCTCGAGAGCCGACGCGGCGGCCTCCCGCCAGTTGCCGAGGTAGAGGAAACGCTCGGAGAGCCGCGGCCCATCTCGAAGCTGAGCGAGCCGGGCGTGGTTCTTCGCAGCGTCCGGAGAGAGATCCTCGGGGCGGTGCAGGTGGAGCAGGATGACCGAGGCCCCCGCCTCGGCGAGCAGCCGCGCGACGACGAGTCCGTCGCCGGCGTTGTTGCCGCGTCCGAGGACGATCGAGACGGTCGCCGATTCGAGGGGCGCGCACATCGACGCGACGTGCTCGAACACCCGCTGCCCCGCCCGCTCCATGAGCGCGATCCCGGTGACGAAGCGCTGTATCGTCGCCTCGTCGATGCGGCGCATCTCGGCGCCGGTCACGATCTTCATCGCGTCGATCCTTTCGCCGGCTCCCGGCCGTTGAGCTCGTCGACGATCCTCACGATCCCGTACGCGTCGTCGATCTCGTAATCGGCGCCCGACGCCTTCGTATCGAAGGTGTCGCCGTAGCGCGCGAAGACGGTGCGGATGCCGATCTTCGCCGCGCCGACGATATCGCGCTCGGGCCAGTCGCCGATCATGAGCGCCTCGTCCGGTCCGGCGTTCATCACTTCGAGCACCTTGCGGAACGGCGCCGGACTCGGCTTGTACTCGCCCGTGTCCTCGTACGTGACCACGGCGTCGAACATGTGGTGGAGCTGCAGGTAGCACAGCCGCAGCCACGCCTCCTGCCGCGGCGCGTCCGAGACGACGGCGAGCCGCAGCCCGCGGGCGAGGAGCTGGATGAGGGTCATCTTGACGTGCGGGTAGAGGACGAGAGCCGCCTCACGCCCGCGGCGGTACCCCACGATCCCGGCCGCGAGGACCTTGTAATCGACCTCTCCCTTGAGCTTCACGAGCAGCTTGTTGAATACGAGCTGGTACTCGATCCCCTCGTCGTCGTAGATCCGCTTGATCTCGTCGCGGATGCGCTGCGGGGGGAACATGAGCCCGGCGTCGATCATCGCCTCGGTCGCCGCTTCGATCGCGGTCTCCTTCATCCGCATGAAATCGGTGAGCGTGTTGTCGAGATCGAAGATGACGAGCTTGATCATCGCGAAGGCCTTTCTCCTTGCCCGGACGCTCCCGCCGCCCATATACTCGCGCCATGCCGGACGAACAGCGCGATACGGATCGAGACGGCGCGGGGGGCGGAGACGGTCCGCACGCCGGCGGCCGTCCGCCGCTCCCGGGCGAACGCGGGCCTCGGGGCCCCGAATCCGGCCTCGCCGGCCGGATGAACAACTATCTCCTGCTCGTCTACGCCGGCGCCTGTCTCCTCATGAATTACTCGATCGCGGGGATGTTCTATCTCAGGGGGATGATCTACCCTTCCCTCATCCTGCCCGGCGTCTTCTCGATCCTCGTTCCCCTGTATCTGCTCTCGCGCAGATCGCCGCTCGGCTTCGTGCGCGAGTTCGATCTCGCGCCGCCCCAGGCGAAAACGGCGCTCGCCGCTCTGCTCGTCGCGGTTTCCTGCATCCTGCCGATCGAGGCGTTCTCGGGGCTCTTCGAGCGGCTGCGGCCGCCCGACGCCGATTATATCAGCTTCCTTCTCTCTATCAAGCCCAAAGACCCCGTCTCGTTCGCGTTGACGGCGCTCGGCGTCGCTCTCGTCGGCCCGTTCACCGAGGAGCTCCTGTTCCGCGGCTTCGTGCAGCGCGTCCTCGCGCGCAACATGAGCGCGGCGCTCGCGGTCGCGCTCTCCGCCGCGCTCTTCGGAATCTCGCATTTCAACATCATGATCCTGCCGGGCGTCACCGCGCTCGGCGCGCTCTACGGCTACCTCTACTACGCGACGCGGCGGCTCTGGTGCCCCGTTCTCGCCCACGCGCTCTTCAACCTCTCGAGCCTGCTGCGTCTGCACGCGGCCACCGAGGAGGAGATCGTCTCGGCCCGCGTCGCGCTTCCTTCCTTTCCGTGGATCCTCCTGTCGCTCGCCGTCTGCGCGGCCTCGCTCGCGTTCCTCGCGCGCCTGCGGCGCGCGGACGGGGCATAAAAAAGGGGGGCCGGCGGCCCCCCTTCAGGCGAACTCTGTCGATCCATCACTTGCTCGAGAATCCGAGATCCTTTCCGATGCTGATCTCGCCGTTGTCGATACGGATATTGAATCCGCAGTCGGGATTGTTGCACACCCACGCCTTGTAACGGATGGGCGCCCCGTCCCTCCCGTAATCCGAGAGGGGAATGAGCACGCCCTTGTTGCACTTCAAGCATCCGGTGAACATTTCCGTCATAACCCCCGCGGTTCCTCCCCGCCGAACCGCGCTCTCACCTCCATCTCCACGTAAATCCCTGCCGAATGCGCCGTTCGAGCATTTTCAGGTTCCCCATATTCCGGTTTCTCTGGTAGACTGTCAAGCGAAAAGGAGACTGCCGATGCCGTCGCCGAGTCGCGCCTTTCTCTTCGACCGCATGCTGGGAAGGCTCTGCACGAAGATGCGGATGCTCGGCTGCGACGCCGCGCTCAATCCCGAGGGGGAAACGGGCCGGTTTCTCCTGAACGCGGCGCGCGCGGGACGGATCGCCGTGACCCGCTCGCGCTCGCTCGGCGACCGGCCGGGGCCGCGGCCCGTCGTGCTCCGCGCGGAGGACGTCGTCGACCAGATCGTCGAGCTCTTCGCCGCCCTCGGCGAGCCGCCCCGCCTCGAACCCTTTACCCGCTGTCTCGAATGCAACGCGGTCCTCGTCGAGCGGTCCGCCGGCGAGGCGCGCTGCCGCGTGCCCCCGCACGTCGGAGAGACGTTCGCCGAATACCGCGGGTGCCCCTCCTGCGGACGGATCTTCTGGAAGGGCACGCACTGGAACGCGATGGCGGCCGAGGTGAGGCGGATCGAGGAGCGTCTGAAAACGACCTGACGCGCGCGGCCCGAAACGGCCGGGCGCCTTCCGGGAGGGATGCATGGAGCGGGATCGCTGGGCGACGAAGATCGGCCTCATCCTCGCGCTCGCCGGAAACGCCGTGGGCCTCGGCAACTTCCTCCGGTTTCCGGTGCAAGCCGCCGGCAACGGCGGCGGCGCGTTCATGATCCCCTATTTCATATCGCTGCTTCTGCTCGGCATTCCGCTCATGTGGACCGAGCTCTCGATGGGGCGTTTCGGCGGCCAGTACGGCCACGGAACGATGCCGGGGATCTTCACGCTCCTCTGGCGCCATCCGGCGGCGAAGTACCTCGGGGTCATCGGGCTCTTTCTCCCGATCACGGTCTTCATCTATTACGTCTGCGTCGAATCGTGGACGCTAGGATTCTCGTTCTTTTCCCTCGCCGGAAAGTACCGCGGCGCCGTCACGCAGGAGTCGATGGGCGCGTTCCTCCACGGCTATCAGGGGATCGAGCAGAACGCCTACTTCGCCGGCCGCGGATGGATGTACGGCTTTTTCGTCGTTACCTGCCTCGTCAACTACCTGGTGCTGCGCAGGGGGATCTCCGGCGGCATCGAGCGGCTCGCCAACATCGGCATGCCGCTCTTGATCGTCATGGCGATCGTGCTCGTCGTGCGGGTGCTCACGCTCGGCACACCGGACCCCTCGTACCCCGACCGGAGCGTGTCGAACGGCCTCGGCTTCATCTGGAACCCGGATCTCGCGATGCTCCGGAACCCCCGCGTGTGGCTCGCGGCCGCGGGGCAGATATTCTTCACGCTGAGCGTCGCCTTCGGCGCGGTGCAGGCCTACGCGAGCTATCTCCGCCGCGACGACGACGTCGCCCTTTCGGGGCTCGCGACGGCGAGCACGAACGAGTTCTGCGAGGTGATCTGCGGCGGTTCGATCGCGATCCCGATCGCCTGCGCCTTTTTCGGCGTCGCCGCGACGCAGGCGATCGCGCAGGGCAGCCCCTTCAACCTCGGATTCCAGACGATGCCGATCGTCTTTCAGCACCTGCCGGCCAGCAACGTCTTCGGCGCGATGTGGTTCGGGCTCCTTTTCATCGCGGGGATCACCTCGTCGGTGGCGCTGACCCTTCCGGCGATCTCCTTTTTCATCGACGAGCTCGGCTGGACGCGGAAGCGCGCCGTGAACGTGATCTCGCTCTTCACGTTCGGCGCGGCGAACTTCGTCGTCTTTTTTCTCGCGCACGGCTTCATGGACGAGCTCGACTTCTGGGCCGGCACCTTCGGCGTCGTCCTTCTCGGCCTCATAGAGATCGTCGTCTTTTTCTGGATCTTCGGATCGAACCGCGCGTGGGAGGAGATCACCCGCGGCGCGCTCATCAAGGTGCCCCGCGCCTATCGGTTCATCATGAAATACGTGACCCCGCTCTTCCTCGTCACGATCCTCGCGGCGTGGATCAAAACGGACATCCGGCGCGTGTTCACGATGGAGGGCGCGCCGCCCGAGAGCCGCCCGTACATGTGGGGCGCCCGGATCCTCATGCTCGCGATCATCACGGGCTTCGCCGCGCTCGTCGCGGTCGCCGCGCGCAGGGGAAGCTTCGCGAAGAAACGGGAGAATCTATGACGGCGGGCGGATACGCGTTCATGGCGATCGCGTGGGGAGCGGTGCTCGCGCTCGTGATCTTCTCGATGTACCGCCTCTTCTTCTCGAGGAGGCGCTAGCCGGAGCGCCGCCCGCGACGGCGAGCCTGTCCCCGCGCCGTTCGACCATCCCCTCCCGCTCGAGGGCGGATACCGCCGAACGGAGACGCTCGAGAGGGAGTCCCGTCGCGGCGGCGGCGGTGCGTTCGCTCATCGCCCGGCGCGCGA
>JAGUZZ010000063.1:0-4028 GCA_020060525.1 bacterium
GGCCGCGCGCGGCGGCGGGTTTTTCGAAAGCCCGCTCTGGACGCCGCTCTCGTCGCTCGTCAGGCCGGGTCCGCGCGCCGGCGCCGCCATCGTCGATTCGTTCGTGAACGTATGGCTGCGCTCGTTTCCGTGGTCGATACCGGCGACCGTCGCCGCGGCGCGCCTCCTCTTCTCGGGCGGCGCGCGCCGGCGGGCTTGCGCCGTGGGCGAAATCGATTCGGCGCTCCTCCTCTTCGCGGCCGCGGTATTCCTGCCCTTCGCCCTCGCGGGCGCGGAGCCGGTGAGCTCGTTTCTCGCGGTCGCGCCCTTCACGGCGATCCTCGCGGCGCGCGAGATCGCCCGGTGGGCGCTCCTGCGGGGGAGGCACCCGATGAGGCGGGTATGGGTCGTGAACCACGTCCTGACGGCGCTCTTTTGCCTTCTCATGCTGCTCGTGGTGTCGACGTTCGTGAGCCTGCGGCGCTCGAGCGCCGATCCGATCCGCGAGGTCGCGCGCGTGGCGGGACGGATAAGCCCCGCGGGGGCGAGGATCGGCGGCTACGGACCCTCGGTCCGCGGGGAGAACGCTCGGATGCTCTTCTACGGCGGCCGCTCTCTCGAGGAACCGATCGAGACGCCCGCCGCGCTCGCCGCCGCGCTGCGCGCCGATCCGGCGAAGCTCTTCCTCTCGTCGGTGAACGACGTCGAGGCGCTCGCCGGGTGCGGCGATTTTCAGATGGAGCTGCGGGTGTATTTCGGAGCGGGCGATCTCGTGCTTTTCGGGGCGAGGCAGCCCCGCCCCGACGAAGCCCCGTGACGGGGCCCGCTTCGCGACGAGGGAGCGAGCGGCGCGCCGGCCTAGAAGCCGTTTTTCGATCACGCGAAAGGAAGTCCGGATGAAGCGTTCGATCATCGTTCTCGCCCTCGCGGCCGTCGTCGCCGCCGCGGGCTGCGAGCGGAAGGATCTCGGGAGAACGGGTCTCGTCAACGTGGGGAAGCACACGTGGGCGTTGATCGCGAGCGGGCCGACCTCCGTCGAGGGGCTCGGCGCGAACAGCGGTTTCGTCGTCGGGAGCGAAGGCGTTCTCGTCGTCGACGCTCGCTACACGCCGGCCCTCGCCCGCGAGCTTCTCGAGAAGATCCGCACGGTGACGAACGCCCCCATCCTCTACGTCGTCAACACGCACTACCATCAGGATCATACGTGGGGCAACTCGGTCTTCAAGGACGAGGGCGCCGTCATCGTCGCCCGCCCCGAGACGCGCGACGCGTTCGTCAAGTACTCTCCGGTCTATCTCGACTTCTACCGGGAGCGGGGAGCCGAGGCCTTCGCGCTTCTCGCGGACGTGCGCTTCGTCCCGCCCGATACGGCGTTCGCCGACGGGGCGAAGCTCGATCTCGGCGGGGTCTCGGTGGAGCTGCGGCACTTCGGGCCCGGGCACACCGCGGGAGACGCCGTCGTCGTCGTGCCGAAGGACCGGGTCGCCTTCACCGGCGGCCTCCTCGCGAACGGGTACCACCCGAACCTCGGGGACCCCGGGGCCGATTTCGACAACTGGCTGAGAACGCTCGACCGCCTGCGCGGGCTCCGCGTCCGCCGGTTCGTTCCGGCGCAGGGGCTCGTCTGCGGCCGGGAGGCGATCGAGGGGGTCAAGCGCTATATAAAGACGATCCGCGAGATCTGCGTCGACGCCCTCGGGAAACGGTATCCGCTCGAGGACGTCGTGAAGACGATCGCGATGCCCGGCACGGAAGGCTGGCTTCAGCCGAACATCCTCCCGTTCAACGTGCAGGCCGTATACCGGCACGAGATCCCCCGTGTCGTGAACCCCGACTTCGCGCTCGATCTTCCGATCGAGTTCCTCATCCTCGACGGCGGCGGCGACCGGAAAATGGGCTACATCCGCTGGGGTTCGCAGTCGAAGGAGGGGTACCTCGAGATCGAGACGCAGTGGAAGACGTCGGGGAGCGCCGAGCTCATCGTGCAGGATCTCACCGACGCGATTTCCCGCTACGGGCAGCTGGGCCGCCGCCTCATGACCATCGAGCGGACGCGGCGCTTCGAGATGCCGGACGGCCCCGCGGTCGGCGCGACGGGCACGTGGAAGTCCATGGAGATGGCGGTCGATCCCGGCAAGGGCCTCTGGTCGTGGATCATGGTCCTGCGCGGCGGAAAGGTCTACGTGATCCAGTGCGCGACCGACGCCGCGGGGGACGCCGCCAAGGAGCGGCGGAACATCGCCCAGCTCGAACGGATCGCCGAAACCTTCCGCTGGATACAGTAGTTATCCCGGAATGATAGGGCGGCGTGCCGAAATACGGCGGCTCAAACATCCTCGCGCGCCGAAGGCGCGCTGCGGAACTCGCCGGCGCATTTCGGCACGCCGCCTTTTGAGCCGCCGCACTTCGTGCCGACGCCTACCGTCTACGCCCCGTGTTTTTTCAGCTTGCCCGCGTTCGCGAGCGCGAGCTCGACGATGTTCCGCGCGGGGAAGATCCCGAGCCCGCCGCGGTCGCACTCGCTCTCCGAGAATGCCTGCGCGCCGTCCGCTCCGCACGCTTTCGAGTGAACGAGCAGCGGCACCGGATGCCACGAGTGCCCCTTGAGGGCGCACGGCGTCGAGTGGTCTCCCGTGACGACGAGCACGTCGGGCGCGAGATCGAGGAGGATCGGGAGGTTCGAATCGACCTCCTCGATGACCTTCGCCTTTCCCTCGAGGTTGCCGTCCTCGCCGTACGAGTCGGTCTTCTTGACGTGGATGAAAAAGAAGTCGTAGCCGCGTCCCCACGCGCCGCGGAGCGTCTCGAACTCCTCCTTCACGGAGAATCCGGTGTCGACGAGGTCCATGCCGCAGAGCTTCGCGACCCCGCGATAGAGGGGATAGGACGCGATCGCGCACGGGCGGAGGCCGGTGCGCGCTTGGAGCGGCTCGACGAGCGGCATGCGCGAGATGCCGCGCATGAGAACGCTGTTCGCCTTCGGCTCGCCGGCGAGTGCGGCGTTGCAGCGCGCGACGAGCGTCGCGATGATACCGGCAGTGCGTTTCGCTTCGGGGACGCGGGCGACGGGGGCGAGCGGCGCGCGTCCGACGAGCTGCGGGTCGGTCTCCTCGACCTCGGGTGAGAGGCCCTCGCCGCGGAGCACGACGCCGAACCGGTACTCCCGCACCGGCATGACGATCACGGAGACGCCGTCGATCTCGCGGATCCCGTCCTGGAGCTTCCGGCAGAGACGCACGCACTCCTCGTGCGGAATCCTGCCGGCGCGCCGGTCGGCGAGAAGGCCGTCCGCGCCGGTCGTCGCGAAGTTTCCGCGTATCGCGACGTCGTCGTGGCGGAGATCGAACCCCGTGCCGAGCACCTCGAGAACGCCGCGGCCGACGTCGTTCTCGGGAGCGAGCGGATCGTATCCGAAGAGCGCGAAATGCGCGGGCCCGCTTCCCGGCGTGACGCCCGGCGATATCGGGAGGCTTCGTCCGCACAGTCCCTCGCGGGCGAGGCGGTCGAGGTTGGGCGTTCGCGCCGTCTCGAGGGCGGTTTTCGGAAAGCCGGGGGCCCGGATATCCCCGAGCCCGTCCATGATGAGGAACACGATCTTCGCGTCGTTGCGCCGAACGAGGTGACGGAACATTGCGTTCTCCTTGAGAAAACGGGGACCCGCGGCGGCGATCCGCGCCGGAGCCGGCGCCCGCGCCGTCCGACGGCAAGGGTACGGGCGACCGCGGGCCCGTGTCAAGGCCGCTCGCCGCGCATCATCGCAGAAGGACAAGTTTCTTCGTGAGAGAACTCTTGCCCGCCGTGAGGCGGTAGAAATAGATCCCGACTCCCGCTGCCCCGCCCCGTGCGTCCCGACCGTCCCACATCACCGAATGCGCGCCTTCCTTCCGTACCCCGTCCACGAGCCGCACGACCTCCCTCCCGGCGCAGTCATAGATGACGAGCCTCACGAGCGATCTCTCCGGCAGCTCGAAGCGGATCGTGGTGGATGGATTGAAAGGATTCGGATAGTTCTGCGCGAGGGAGAGAGCGAGAGGCGGCAGCGAGATCGA
>JAGUZZ010000163.1:0-6725 GCA_020060525.1 bacterium
CGTACATCCTGAACTCCGTCGGCCCGTAGGAGTAGTTCACGTCGTTCATGCTGTGGTTCTTGTCGAGGTAGAGCCCGAGACCGCCTCCCGCCGGATAGGGCGAGCTCACGAACCGCTTTCCGTTCCCAGGCGAAATCACGTTGCCGGCGAGGTCCTCGACGCCGCTCGTCACGAGCTCGTAGATGCAGCCCGGCGCGAAGGGCGGAGCGAATGCGAGCCTCACGAGCCTGCCGGCGATGCAGTCCGCGCTCGACGGCGCGACCGTATCGGACGGCTGGGCGACGCCCACGAGCTCGTAGCTCGACGGATCGCCCGCTGTCGCGGCCGTAACCGCTTCGCTGAACCGCACGTAAACGATCTCGAAGCTCTCCTGACGCACCCATTCCACGCTCGGCGCGAGCGTATCATGAATAGAGAAGAGGGCCGCGCCGCCCGCGGCCACGGGATTCCCGGCGCGGTCCGCGACGCCGGCCGCTTCGAGGGCGTACACGATTCCCGCGGTGAGCGCTCCGGCGAGAGAAAGCTCGACGCTCGACGAATCTCCGGCGAGGACGGCGCTCGACACCGGCACGGCGCTGCTCGGGTCGTCCAGCACGAAGATGCGATAGTTCGACGGCGTCTCGGCCGTCGTGTCGTCGAGTGGCTCGCTGAAGTCCGCGACGACGGTCGTGTCGTCCGCCGCGTGCGCGGCGAGAAGCGCCGGCGGGATCGTATCGTAAAACGTGAACGTATGCGTCGTGCCGGGGGCGATCACCATCCCCTTCCAATCGGCGACCCCGCTTACCGATATCGTGTAGTTTCGCCCGTGAAGGAGGGCTTCGCCGAGAGAGATGAGCACCCGCGATCCGTCCCCCGCGATCGCGGCCGAGAGGATCGGCAGGACGACGCCGGCATCGCTCGATTCGCTGAGAAGATAGTTCGCCTCATCCCCGGCGGAGACCGCGTCGAGATAATTGCTGAAGAGAATCTCGAACGCCGAGTCGCCGACAAGCTCGACGCCGACGATCGCCGGCGGAAGCGTGTCGGGATACGACGTCGTTATCGAGGCGCTCGCGATCGCGTGCCCCGCGAGATCCTCGACTCCGGCTATATGCACCGTATAGTCGATGTTCGGCACGAGCCACCCGGCGAGACCGAGCCTCACCGCGTCTCCTTCGGCCTCGAGCGCCGCGGAAGAGACGGGGATCGCCGCCGCCGCGTTCGCCGTCTCGAATACCGTGTAATAGAGAGCGATTTCCGCTGAGGTCTCCTCGAGCTGTTTGTTGAAGACGATTCTGATGAGCGTATGCGAGAGCGCGGCGGCGGAGAGCGGGACCGGCGGGAAGAAATCGGATTTCTTGAATTCGATCGTTCCCGGCGGGGCGATGACGTTTCCGAAGAGGTCGGCGACGTTGCGCGCGCGCAGCACGTACGGCGTTTCGAACTCGAGAGGCGCCCCGAGCGAGAGGCGCGCGGTCCTCTCGTCGGCGAGGAGCGCGGCTCCGGCCACGGGAACGGCCGAAAGGGTGTCGTCCCTTTCGTACAGAGCGTAGTTGCCCGCGTCGCTCGCCGTCGAAGAGGCGACCCGCTCGCTGAAATTGACGTCGAGGAGATCCGCGCCCGGCATGCCGAGCGACACGATCCACGGCGGGTACGGATCGGGAACGACGAACTCGGCGACGTTGTGGCTCGCCGAGATGACGTTGCCCGCGAGATCGGTCGCGTTTCGCACCCTGAGCAGCAGCGTGCGCCCTATCGGCATCGCGGGCACCTCGAACGAGAGAACGACCGTGTCCGGCGACACGAGGGTCGCTTCGTGCGGAAAACAATCGCAGGGGATGTCGTTCGCCGGGACGACGGGGTCGATGTAGAAATAGAGGCGGTAGTTGCCCGGATTCTCGGCGGTGGAGGGCGTCATCGCCTCGTTGAAGGCGACGGTGAGCGCCCGGTCGCTTTCGGCGTGAGCGCCGATCAGTCTCGGCGGCGTTTGGTCGATCACGGTGAACGTGCGCTCGCTCGACGGCGGCACGGCGTTTCCCCACGGATCGAGGACGTCGTGCACGCGGACGACGTACGACCGGCCCCCGACGAACTGCACCGACGCGTAGATTCGCGCCGTTCGCCCGTCGGCGAGCAGTCTCGCCTCGGAGACGGGCGCAATGATCGAAGGATCGTTCAGCTCGGCGATCTCGTAGTTCAAGGGGTTCTCGGCGGTTTGCCTGAGAAGCTCCTCGCTGAACGCGAGCTCGACGCCGTTCGCGGAGATATTCGCGGCGCCGAGGAGCCGCGGTGCGGCCGTATCGGGAGGGCAGGGGGAGTTGAGGCAAACGACCGACGAGACGAGAAGCGCCTCGAGCGGATTTCCGAGCTCGCACGTGGCGGCTTGCAGGGCGCCGGTCAGAGGGTGCTTCTCGATCTCGATGCGCGCGGCATCGCCGCTCGTGACGAAAAGCTGCTGTTGATGCGTCCACGCCCACTCGCCCTGACAATCGAAAAAGGCCGCGCTCATGCCGCCGTCGAGAGTTCCGAGAGCGACCGAGAGAAGGGGGCTCGCCGCAACGGGACCCTGGATGACGTTCGCGGGGTACCGGAGGGCGAACTCAACGGCCTGCAAGCCCTCGGCGCCCGGCCTGAAAAAGACGTACATCGAGAACTCCGTGAACGTCCCCGAGTAGGAGGCCGTGTTCGACTCGCGATTCTCGTCGACGTAGAGACCGATGGAACCGTACGGGAGGGGTTGGGCCGCCGCCTGCGCGCACGCCGCGGAGACGGCCGCGGCGGCGAGCGCGGCCCTCAAAGCGGAGCGAATCCCCGACATCGCTATCACTTCCCTCGTCACACCGCAACTCGAGGGCAAGCCGGGGGCCTGTCGTCGGGTCTTTTGCGGAGATTGAAGCGGAGTTCTCGTACCTATTGTACCACGAAAAAGCCGGACGTGCAACCGGCGCGGCGGGCAAACGAAACAAAAAGGGGGGCGGGATCGTCTCCCGCCCCCCGGCCTCGCGAAGGGTGCGCCGCTCCGCTCTCGAGCTCTATTCCTTCCGGATCGTGATGTTGCCGTTCACCGTCTTGATCCTGACGAGGTTGTCTCCGCCGGCGACCTCGCCCGTGCCGTAGATGTGCCTGCGCTTGTTCCCCCAGCGTCCTTCCCACTCCGTCGTTTCCTTCTTCTCCATGGGGAAATCGCTCTCGATGCGGTAGCGGCCTTCCTTGCCCTTCGTGTACTGGAGGTCGATGTCGAACGCCATCGAAAGCCCCGCGGGAACGGTGAGCACGATGTCTCCGCCCATCGACTCGATCTCGACGTCGCGCTTCCCCTGCTTCGGATCCCCCGTCATCGCGACCTCGACGTCGCCGCCCATCGTCGAGACGTCGACCCATCCGTCGACCGACTTGACGTCGATGTCGCCGCCCATGGTGTTCGCCTTGACGAACTTCCCGGCGGAGAGGACCGTGATGTCTCCGCCCATCGTGGAGACCGTCGCGCCGCCGGGCGCGTCGTCGACGTTCACGTCTCCGCCCATCGTCGAGACGTTCACCTCTTCCCCGCCCGCCACGTCGATGTCGCCGCCGAAGGTCTTGGCCCTCACCTTCCGGTCGACCTTGTCGATGACGATGTCGCCGCCCATCGTCTTCACGTTCATCTCGTCGTCGGAGCATTCGGAAGAGCGGCCGGTGACGTTGCGATAGACGACCTTTCCGCCCATCGTGGAGCCCTTGAGGTTCCCTTTCACGTCCTCTATGAGAATGCTTCCGCCCATCGTGCTCACTTCCCCGTCCGCCTCGCATTCCCTCGCCGTCACCGAGCCGCCCATCGTCTCGAGATCAACGCGCCCCTTGACGCGCGCGAGATCGATTTCGCCGCCCATCGTCTTGCCGCCGATCTTCCCCTCGACGCCCTCGATCTCGACCGAGCCGCCCTTGGAATCGACGTCGATGTCGAAGCGCTCGGGCACGCTGATCGTGAACCGCAGGCGCGTGCTGCAGCCGCGCCGTTTCTCGCAGTACGAATGTATCTCGACCCTGTTGGCGACGTGGTCGAACTCGATCCTCACCGCTTCGGCGTCGCGGCCGCCGATCTCGACCGTAACCGCGACCTCGTCTTTCGCCCAGCCCGAGATCTCGAGCTCGCCGCCCGCGTCGAGATCGAGCACGAGGCGGCCGCCCGCCTTCACGGGGAACGATTTTTGGACCGTCTCCGGGGCGGAGAGGATTTCGCTCGGGGCGAAACACGCCGCCGCGACGACGAAGAGGATAATTGAAAGAGCGGCAACCGGTTGCTTCATGGCCGGACTCCTTTCCGGAGAAAAAGGATCGTCGCGGAATGAGCGATTCCGCATACGGTTCATTATACGTATCGCCGAGCGGAAGGTTTCGGGGGCCGGACGGGGGCGGCGGGGCGCCGGCGGGCTCTTCGAGCGCTCCTCGAAGGGTCGCGGCGCGGCTCCGGCCGGCCTCGGCGGAGAGCCGGCGCGTTTCGAGCTTCTCGCTCCCCGGCGCCCATGCTAGAATGGGCCTCATGAAGGTGCGCATCGCGCTCGCTCAGGTAAATCCGACCGTGGGAGACCTCGCCGGCAACGCCGCGCTCGCGCGTCGCCTCATCGCGGAGGCGAAGCGGCGCGGGTGCGGCCTCGTCGCCTTCCCGGAAATGACGCTCTGCGGATATCCGCCGGAGGATCTCCTCCTCAAGCCGCGGTTTCTCGAGGATTGCGAGCGGACGCTCGGACGTCTCGCGCGCGAGGTCAGCGGCGTCGCCGTGCTCATCGGCGCTCCCGCGCCGGCGGAGACCCGCGGCGGCCGCCCCTACAACGCGTGCCGCGTTCTCGTCGACGGCCGGATCGCCGCGACCTACCGCAAGATCAACCTGCCGAACTACGGCGTCTTCGACGAAAAACGCTACTTCGAGCAGGGATGGCTCGCCCTCGTGGCCCGGTTCGGCCGAGTCCCGGTCGCCGTCAACATCTGCGAGGACATCTGGGTCGACGGCGGCCCCGCGACGGCGCAGACCTCGCTCGGCGGGGCGCGCGTCGTGGTGAATATATCGGCCTCCCCGTACCACCGCGGAAAGGGCCGGGAGCGGGAGCGGCTCATGCAGCGTCGCGCGCGGGAAAACGGCTGCTGGCTCTGCTATCTCAACCTCGTCGGCGGCCAGGACGAGCTCGTTTTCGACGGATGCAGCGTCGTCGCGGACCCCTCGGGACGCACGATTGCGCGCGGCAAGGCGTTCGAGGAGGACCTTCTCGTCGTCGATATCGATCCGCAATCCGCGGCGCCCCTTCGCCCGCGGGGATTCGCCCGCGGCGCCCCGCGGCATGTCGTCGAGATCGTCGATCTGCCGCGGCTCCGCGCCGTCGGAGGCGCGAGGGCGCGAAGCCGCGTGGCGCCCCACCTCCCGCCGGTCGAGGAGGTCTACCGGGCGCTCGTGCTCGGCACGCGCGACTACGTCGAGAAGAACGGATTTTCGAAGGTCGTTCTCGGCATGAGCGGAGGAGTCGATTCGGCGCTCGTCGCCGCGATCGCGGTCGACGCCCTCGGGGCCGATCGCGTCGCGGCCGTCACGATGCCGTCTCCTTTCACCTCGGATGAGACGCTCCGCGACGCGCGCGCGGTGTGCCGGAACCTCCGCATCGGGATGATCGAGGCGCCGATCGGGCGCATATACGAATCGTACCTGGAGACGATGCGGCCGGCCTTCGCCCGCACGCGCACGGGCGTCGCCGAGGAGAACATACAGGCCCGCATCCGGGGCAACGTTCTCATGGCGCTCTCGAACAAGTTCGGCTGGCTCGTCCTCGCGACGGGGAACAAGAGCGAGCTCGCCGCGGGCTACTGCACCCTCTACGGCGACATGGCGGGCGGATTCTCCGTCATCAAGGACGTGCCGAAGACGCTCGTCTATCCGCTCTGCCGCTACCGGAACGCGAAGGGCCGCGCTCCCGTCATCCCGGCTTCGATCCTGAGGCGCCGCCCGACGGCGGAGCTCCGCCCGGGCCAGTGCGACGAGGACACCCTTCCGCCCTATCCTGTCCTCGACCGTATCATCGAGCTCTACGTCGAGCGGGACCGCGGTTTCGACGAGATCGTCGCCGCCGGGATCGACCGCGCGACGGCGCGGCGCGCGATCCGCATGATCGACGGGAGCGAGTACAAGCGGCGGCAGGGCGCGCCGGGGATCAAGATCACGCCGAAGGCCTTCGGACGCGACCGGCGGCTTCCCATTACGAACCGCTACCGCGGTGCCGGCCATGACTGAGCTCCCGATCCGCCCCTACCGGCCCGAGGACAAGCCGGGAATCGTCGCCGTCATCGACTCCGTGTACCGCGACTACAACTACTCGATGGATTTCGAGCATTTCGACTCGGACCTCGCGGACGTCGAGACGACCTACGAGGACGCGGGCGGCGCGTTCTGGGTCGCGGACGACGGCGGCGTCGTCGCGGGCTGCGTCGGCGTCGTCCCGCACGGCGTGGACGCGTGCGAGCTCAAGCGTCTCTACGTCAACGCGTCGTACCGGCGGCGCGGGCTCGCGACGAGGCTCCTCGCGACGGCGCGGGGCTGGGCGATGTCGAGGGGATACCGGCGTATGATCCTCTGGTCGGACGTGCTCCTGACGGCGGCGCACGCCCTCTACCTCAAGAGCGGCTTCCGGGCGGCGAACGAGACGCGCGCGATCGACCCCGTCAACCCGACGAGCGTCGAGCGACGCTTCGAGCTCGATCTTTAGACCTCCGTCCCGCTTTCGATC
>JAGUZZ010000289.1:0-13006 GCA_020060525.1 bacterium
CCTCGCGGGGCCCGAGGCCGACATCCATCCCGGGAACGCGCTCCCGCTCGAGAAGATACCGACGGGGCTCTTCGTGCACAACATCGAGCTCATCGCCGGCCGCGGCGGGCAGATGGCCCGCAGCGCCGGCTCCTACGCCCAGCTCATGGCGAAGGAGGGGAACCACGTGCTCCTGCGGCTCCCGAGCGGCGAGATCCGCAAGGTCCGCAAGGAGTGCTACGCGACGATCGGACAGGTCAGCAACATCGACTACGAGAACATATCGATCGGCAAGGCGGGCCGCACGCGCTGGCTCGGCCGCCGTCCGAAGGTCCGCGGCGTCGCGATGAACCCGATCGACCACCCGCTCGGGGGCGGCGAGGGCAAGAGCTCCGGCGGCCGGCACCCGGTGACCCCGTGGGGCAAGCCGACGAAGGGCTACAAGACGCGCAAGCGCAACAAGCAGTCGAATAAGTTTATCGTCCACCGGAGAAAGAAGTAGGAAGTCACAGTCCATGGGCCGCGCGGCGGCCCGCGGCGCCCCGCCGAGGCGGGGGGCGCGAAAGACGGCACGGAGGTTCGATGACACGATCGTTGAAAAAAGGCCCCTTCATCGACGAGAACCTGCTCGGCAAGATCGAACAGCTCAACGATGCGGGCGACAAGAAGGTCGTCAAGACCTGGGCGCGTCGCTCGACCATCTCCCCCGAATTCGTGGGGCACACGCTGGCGATCCACAACGGCAACAAGTTCATCCCGGTGTTCATCACGGAGAACATGGTCGGCCACAAGCTCGGCGAGTTCGTGCCGACGCGGACCTACCGTGGACATCCGGGCGTGAAGAAGGCGGCGGCGGCGTAATATGGCGGAGGTAGCACACATGGAAGCACGCGCGATCAAGCGGCACGTGCGGGTCTCGCCGCGGAAGGCAAAGCTCATGGCCGACCTCGTGCGGGGCAAGTCGGTCGAGCGGGCCCTCGAGATCCTCAAGTTCTCGCCGGCGACGGCGTCAACGCCGATACTGAAGACCGTCACGTCCGCGATGCACAACCTCGCCGGCAAGATGGAGCATCCCGTCGAGCCGAAGGACATGGGCATCAAATCGATCACGATCGGCGAGGGCCGGACGATGTACCGGATCAAGCCGCGGGCGCAGGGACGCGCCTATAGAATTCGCATACGAAGCAGCCACATCACCGTGGTTGTTCGACATACGGGCGTAACCGAAGCGTAACGCGAGGAGGAATCTTGGGACAGAAAACCAATCCCATAGGGCTCCGGCTCGGCATCAACCGCCTCTGGGATTCGATGTGGTTCGCGCAGAAGAACTTCGCGAACTGGCTCGAAGAAGACGTCATGATACGCAAATATATCAAGAAGCGCCTCGCGCGGGCCGGCGTGGCGAAGATCGAGATCGAGCGGCGCGGCGACAAGGTGCGGGTGCACATACACACGGCGCGGCCGGGCATGGTGATCGGGCGGAAAGGCGCCGAGGTGGATTTCCTCAGCGAGGAGATGGCGCACCTTACGGGCAAGAACGTCCAGATCGACATCAAGGAAGTGAAGCGGCCCGAGCTCAACGCGATGCTCGTCGCCGAGCACATCGCCGGCCAGATCGAGCAGCGCGTGTCCTACCGCCGGGCGATGAAGAAGGCGATCGGCTCCGCGATGCGCATGGGCGCTCTCGGCATAAAGCTGAAAACGAGCGGCCGTCTCGGCGGCGCCGAGATGTCCCGCGTCGAGGGATACATGGACGGCCGCGTGCCGCTGCATACGCTCCGCGCCGACATCGATTTCGCGCGGGCGACCGCGTTCACGACCTACGGCGCGGTCGGCGTCAAGGTGTGGATGTATCTCGGGGAGCTGTTCCCGAAGGATTTCAAGCGCCGGATCAGCGAAGCCGCGGTCGACGAGGGCTCCCGGACGCGCTGACGATCGAGACAAGGGGTTGATTGGCGATGTTGATGCCGAAACGAACGAAGTACCGCAAACAGCAGCGCGGACGCCGGCGCGGGATGGCGACGCGGGGCGCGAGCATCGAGTTCGGAACCTACGCGCTCCAGACGGAGGCCCCCGCGTGGGTCACGAACCGCCAGATCGAGGCCGCGCGCGTCGCGATCATGCGCCACATCAAGCGCACCGGCAAGCTCTGGATCCGGATCTTCCCGGACAAGCCCGTCACGGTGAAGCCGGCCGAGACGCGCATGGGCAAGGGCAAGGGCGCCCCCGAGTTCTGGGTGGCCGTCGTGAAGCCGGGACGCATTCTCTTCGAGCTCGAGGGCGTCGACCACGAGGAGGCCCGGCAGGCCATGCGGCTCGCTTCGGCGAAGCTTCCGATGAAGACGAAGTTCATGCGCCGGGTCGCGACGGGAAAGGTAACGGGATGAAAACGACCGAATTGAGAGACATGACCCTCGCCGAGCTCGCGTCCCGCGCGGCGGAGCTCTCCGAGGAGCTCGCCCGGATGCGGATGCAGCTCGCGCTCAAGCGGCTCGACAATCCGCTCAAGGCGCGCACCACGCGGCGCGATCTCGCCCGCGTCAGAACGATCATGAACGAGAAGAAGCGCGCCGGCGCCGCCGAGGCGGCGGGCGCGGCCGACGCCGGGACGAAGAAGGCATAGCGCCGGCGTTCGGCGCGGATATCGACGAGGAGAAGGTATGGAAACGAGAAAGCCCCGAAAAACGCTGGTCGGGCGCGTCGTGAGCGACAAGATGGAGAAGACCGTGACCGTCTCGGTCGAGCGCCGGTTCCAGCATCCGCGCTACAAGAAGATCGTGAAGCGGACCGCGACGGTCCACGCGCACGACGAGGAGCGCGGCGCGCACGTCGGCGACCTCGTGAAGGTCATGTCGACGCGGCCGCTCTCCAAGATGAAGCGGTGGCGCGTCGTGGAAATCCTCGAGAAGGCGAAGTAGGAGTCGACGATGATCAAGACCTATACGAATCTCGTTGTGGCCGACAACTCCGGCGCGAAGAGCGTCCGGTGCATCCGCGTGATGGGCGGGACGCGGCGGCGGTACGCGGGCGTCGGGGACATCATCGCCGCCAACGTCAAGGTGGCGATCGCGGGCTCGGCGATCAAGAAGGGCCAGGTCGTGAAATGCGTCGTCGTCCGCACGCGGAAAGAGACGCGCCGCAAGGACGGCACCTACATCCGCTTCGACCAGAACGCGGCGGTGCTCATCAACGAACAGCACGAGCCGATCGGCACGCGCATCTTCGGGCCGGTCGCGCGGGAACTCCGGGACAAGCGCTTCATGAAGATCGTTTCGCTTGCTCCCGAGGTAATCTAGCGAAACGGGACAAACGATGAAGATCAGGAAGAACGACCTCGTAAAGGTGATCTCGGGCAACTCGAAGGGGCTCGAGGGCAGGGTGCTCAAGGTGTTCCCCGACACGGACCGCGTGATCGTCGAGAAGGTCCGTCTCGTCAAGCGCCACACGCGCGTCCAGCGCGGACAGGTCCAGCAGGGGGGCATCGTCGAGAAGGAAGCGCCCATCCACGTCTCCGACGTCAAGCTCGTGTGCCCGAAGTGCAGCCGGCCGACGAGAACGGCCGTCTCCGCGCTCGCCGACGGCAGCAGGGCGCGGCAGTGCAAGAAGTGCAAGGAAATACTGAGCGATCAGGATTGACGCGGCGGCGCTCCGCCGGAGCGTCTCCCGCGAGAGCGGAAACGGGAAACCGAAAACGGAAACGGTGAATTCGATGGCGAACACGCAGTACGTACCGAATGTCAAGGGCCGGTACCTCGAGAAGGCGGTGCCGGAGATGATGAAGAAGTTCGGCTACCGCAACGTCATGCAGGTGCCGCACCTCGTGAAGATCAACGTCAACATGGGGGTCGGCGACGCGATCAGCGACGCGAAGCTTCTCGAAGCCGCGGCGAAGGATCTCGGAACGATCACGGGCCAGCGGCCGGCGACGTCCCGCTCGAAGGCCGCCATCGCGGGGTTCAAGCTCCGCGCGGGCATTCCGATCGGCTGCCACGTGACGCTGCGGCACCGGCGCATGTACGAGTTTTTCGACCGCCTCGTGAACGTGGCGATTCCGCGAATCCGCGACTTCCGCGGACTGTCGCCGAAGAGCTTCGACGGGCGCGGCAACTACTCCTTCGGCGTGAAGGAGCACATCATCTTTCCGGAGATCGATTACGACAAGGTTCTCAAGGTCATGGGCATGGATGTCACGATCGTAACGACGGCGAAGACGGACGAGGAGGCCCGCGAGCTGCTCGCGCTCCTCGGCATGCCGTTCCGCCAGGCCTGATCGGAAAGGGAGTATCCGTGGCGAAGAAGTGCTTGATAGCGAAAGCGAAGCGGCAGCCGAAGTTCAAGGTGCGCTCGTACCACCGCTGCAGCCGGTGCGGCCGGCCGCGCGCGTACCTGCGCAAGTTCGGCATTTGCCGCATCTGCTTCCGCGAGCTCGCGCTCGAGGGCAAGATCCCGGGCGTCGTCAAGGCGAGCTGGTAACGCATTCGAACGTCAAACGATTCGACGAGGTGATTGCGCAATGATGACCGATCCGATAGCCGATATGCTCACGCGGATCCGAAACGGGATCAAGGAGAGGAAATCGCACGTCGATATCCCGGCCTCCCGTATGAAGGCCCAGATCGCGAAGGTTCTCCTCGATCACGGCTACGTGAAGAACGTGAAGTACATGGACGACGACAAGCAGGGCGTGCTCCGCGTCTATCTCAAGTACGACGAGGAGAAGCGGAGCGCGATCGAGGGCCTGCGGCGCGTATCGCTCGCGAGCCGGCGCGTGTACGTCACGAAGGACCGTTTGCCCCGCGTTCAGGGAGGCTACGGCACGGCGATCATCTCGACGTCCAAGGGACTCCTGACGGACAAGGAATGCCGCGCGCTCGGCGTGGGCGGGGAGGTTCTCTGCCACATCTGGTAGCGGGACGCGCGCGTGCCCCGCGGTCCCGGCGGCGCCGGGAAGCTCACGGAGGTTCAGAACCGTTATGTCGCGAGTAGGAAAATATCCGGTACCGGTACCCGCGGGAGTCACCGCCGAGATCCGCGGCAGCGTGATCACGGTCAAGGGGCCGAAGGGGGAGCTCACGAGGACGCTCCATCCCGACATGATGATCGAGATCGGCGAGGGCACGGTGACGGTGAAGCGCCCGAGCGAATCGAAGATGCACAAGTCGCTGCACGGTCTCACGCGGACGCTCATCGCGAACATGGTGACGGGCGTGTCGCAGGGGTACGAGAAGAAGCTCGAGATCGAGGGCGTCGAGTACCGCGCCGAGCTCAAGGGCGGCGCGCTCATGCTCAGTCTCGGGTTCGCGTATCCGAAGCGGTACGAGCCGCGCGAGGGGATCACGATCACGGTGACCGATCCGAAGAAGATATCGATCGCGGGGATCGACAAGGAGAAGGTCGGCCAGACGGCCGCCGAGATCCGGAGCATGCGCCCGCCCGAGCCGTACAAGGGCAAAGGCATCCGGTACGCCGGCGAGCAGATCAAGCGCAAAGCCGGCAAGGCCGCCGTCGGCACGAGCTTCTAACGACGCGCCGCACGGCGGCGGGACGGCGGCGTCCCGGCCCTCGCGGCGCCTGGCAATGAACGCTGGGAGCGAGAACAGGTGAAACGGAACATCCATCGCGAAAAGAGGCAGGCGCGCGTGCGTCGCCACGAGCGGGTCAGAGACAAGGTCCGCGGCACGGCCGCGAGGCCGCGGCTGTGCGTCACGCGGAGCCTCACCCATATCTACGCGCAGATCATCGACGACGAGACGGGGCGCACGCTCGCGGCGGCGTCGAGCCTCAAGCTCACGTTCCCGGCCGAAGAGCAGGCCGCGCCGGAGAAACCGGAGCAGACCGAGAAGGCGGGAAAGGGCGAGAAGGGGGACAAGGGCGGCAAGGGCAAAAAGCCCGCCCGTCCGCTGACCCTCAAGATGCGCCGCTCGGTCGCGGTCGGAAAGCTCATCGCCGAGGCCGCGATCGCGAAGGGTATCAAGGCCGTCGCGTTCGACCGCGGCGGGTATCTCTATCATGGACGGGTCGCCGCGCTCGCGAAGGCCGCGAGAGAAGGCGGACTCGAATTCTAGGGCGAGGGCGCCCGATCGGGCGCCGCACACCATCCGCGGGGGTATGACCGGTGGATTTGACGGACGGAAAACCGACACAGGATCCGAAGGCGGCACCGGCGCAGGCGCCGCGTGATTCGCGCGGGCAGCAGCCGGCCCGCGGGCCGAGAGGCTCGCAGGGCGGGCGCGATTCGAGAGGCGGGCGCGATCGGCGCGACCGCCGGGATTCGAGGGATTCCCGCTCCGGCGAGGACCTCGGACCCGAGTTTCTCGAGCAGACGGTCCATATCAATCGCGTGGCGAAGGTCGTCAAGGGCGGCCGCCGCTTCGGGTTCAACGCCATCGTGACCGTGGGCGACGGGATGGGCAAGGTCGGCGTCGGGCTCGGCAAGGCGAACGAGATCGCGGACGCGATCCGCAAGGCCACCGAGGCCGCGAAGAAGGACATGTTCCTCATCCCGATGGTCAAGGGGACGATCCCCTACGGCGTGACGGGCGTCTTCGGCGCCGCGCGCGTCCTCATGAAGCCCGCGAGCCCCGGAACCGGCGTCATCGCCGGCGGCGCGGTGCGGGCGGTTCTCGAGGTGGCGGGCGTGAAGGACATTCTCACGAAATCGCTCGGCTCGAACAACCCGCACAACCTCGTCAAGGCGACGATGACGGGTCTCAAGAGCCTTCGCAGCGCCCGCGACGTCGCCGGGAGTCGGGGCATCACCATCACGAAGCTCTTCGGCGCGCCCCGGGACAAGCAGGGCGCCGAGAACGCCTGATAGCGAGGAACGGCCATGACGAAGATGTTGAAGATCACGCAGGTCAAGAGCGTCATCAACTCGCTCAACGACAAGCACCGGCCCGTCATGAAGTCTCTCGGCTTCCGCAAGAACCAGCGGACGCTGTACAAGAAGGACACGCCCCAGATCCGCGGCATGCTCCACAAGGTGCAGCACATGGTGGTCTGGGAAGCGATCGACGAGAAGGACATCGCGGTCCCCGCCGCAAAGGGACCGGGCATCACGGTTCTCGAGACGGGAACCGCAAGGAGACAATCGCGATGAAGCTGAGCGATCTCAGGCCTCCGAAAGGCGCCGTCAAGAAGCACAAGCGGGTCGGCTGCGGTCCGGGCTCGGGACACGGCAAGACCTCGACGAGGGGCCACAAGGGACAGAAGGCCCGCTCCGGCGGCGGCATTCCGCCCTGGTTCGAGGGCGGCCAGATGCCGCTCCAGCGGCGCGTTCCCAAGAGAGGGTTCGTGAGCATCTTCAGGACCGAGTATCAGGTCGTGAACCTCGACGGCCTCAAGGTCTTCGCGAGCGGCGCGAAGGTCAACCGGGGCACGCTCGTCGAGGCGGGGCTCGTCCGCAAGCCGGGCGATCCGGTCAAGATCCTCGGCCGCGGCGAGATCAGCGTGCCGCTCGAGGTCGAGGTCGACGCCGTGAGCAAGAGCGCCGCCGAGGCGATCGAGAAGGCGGGCGGCACGATCCGTCTGCTCTCGGGAAAGAAGGCGCCCGGACTTGACAAGCGGGAGAAAGAGTAATGTTCAAGAAGCTGCAGGACATATTCGCCATCCCCGAGCTCAAGCGCCGGCTCCTCTTCACGATGGGGCTTCTCGTGGTGTACCGCATCGGCGGCCACATCACGACCCCGGGCGTGAATCCGCTCGCTCTCCGCGCGGCGTTCGAAAGCCAGCAGGGGACGATCTTCGCGCTCTACGACCTCTTCGCGGGGGGCAACTTCTCGCGCGCGACGATCTTCGCGCTCGGGATCATGCCGTACATCAGCGCGTCGATTATCCTCCAGCTCCTTCAGGCGGTGATACCGTACTTCGAGAAGCTCGCCAAGGAGGGCGAGGAGGGCCGCAAGAAGATCACCCAGTACACCCGGTACGGCACCGTGGCGCTCGCGGCGGTCCAGTCGTTCGGCATCGCCTTCTACCTCGAGAGCCTCAACATCGGCGGCGCCGCCGTCGTGCCGATGCCGGGGTTCTTCTTCCGGATCCTCACGATGGTGACGATGGTGTCGGGCACGATCTTCGTGATGTGGCTCGGCGAGCAGATCACCGAGCGGGGGATCGGCAACGGCATCTCGCTCATCATCATGATCGGCATCGTCGCCCGCTATCCGGCGGATATGCTCGACACGTGGCGCGCCCTGAGGCTCGGCACGATCAGCCCGCTGCGGCTCGTGATCCTTCTCGTGATCATGGTGGCGGTCACCGCGAGCGTCATCCTCATCACGCAGGGGCAGCGGCGCATCCCGGTCCAGTACGCCAAGCGCATCGTCGGGCGCCGCGTGTACGGGGGGGAGGCGCAGTACATACCGCTTCGCGTCAACACGGCCGGCGTCATTCCGATCATCTTCGCCCAGTCGATCATGATGTTCCCCGGCACGCTCGCCGCGTTCTTCCGGGACAACTCGGTCATGATGGGCATCATGTCGATCTTCAATCCGAGCTCGTTCATCTATATGAGCGTCTACGCGATCATCATCATATTTTTCACGTACTTCTACACGGCGATCGTCCTGAACCCGGTCGATCTCGCCGAGAACATGCAGAAGTACGGCGGGTTCATTCCGGGGATCCGTCCGGGAAAGCGTACGAGCGAGTACATCGACCGTATCCTCACGCGGGTGACGCTCCCGGGCGCGATCTTCCTCGCGTTCATCGCGATCCTGCCGGATATCATGATCCAGCGGGGGAAGCTCCCCTCGACGGTGTACTTCGGCGGAACGAGCCTCCTCATCGTGGTCGGCGTCGTGCTCGATACGCTCCAGCAGATCGAGACGCACCTCCTCATGAGGCACTACGACGGATTCATGAAGAAAGGGCACCTGCGCGGCAGGCGCTTCTAGGAGGACGGGTTTCGTGGCGGCGTTGCACGTGATCATTCTCGGCGCTCCGGGGTCCGGCAAGGGGACTCAGGCGGCGAAGCTCGCGGCGGAGAAGGGGCTCCGGCACCTCTCCACGGGCGACATGCTGCGCGACGCCGTGGCGAAGAAGACCGAGATCGGGCTCCGCGCGGCCGAATATATGCGGGAAGGGCGCCTCGGACCGGACGAGATCATCTTCGCGCTCATGCGCGAGGCGCTCGCGGCTTCCGAGGGGAGCGGGTGGATTCTCGACGGGTTTCCGCGGACGCTCGCGCAGGCCGAGGAGCTCGACAAGATGCTCGCCGAGCGCGGGGAGCGGATCGATTACGTAATCGACATCGCCGTCGATCCCGAGCTCATCGTCCGGCGGCTCTCGAACCGCCGGGTGTGCCCGAAGTGCAAGGCGGTCTACAACCTCGACACGATACGGACGAAGGTTGCGGGCCGCTGCGACGCCTGCGGCGCCGAGATCGTCAAGCGCCCCGACGACGAGGAGGCGACGATCCGCAAGCGCCTCCGCGTCTACGAGGAGCAGACGGCGCCGGTCATCGAGCACTACCGCGCGCGGGGCGGGCTCGTCACGGTGAACGGGACGGGCGGCATCGAGGAGATATTCGCGGAGATACTCCGCGCGACGAAATGATAGCGATCCGGAGCGAGGCGGAGCTCGAGGAGATCCGGCGGAGCGGCGAGCTCCTGCGGGACTGCTTCGAGGCGATCGAGCCGATGCTCCGGCCGGGCGTGACGACCGGCGCGCTCGACGAGGCGGCGGAACGGTTCATCCGGTCGCGGGGGGCGGCGCCCTCGTTCAAGGGATATCAGGGCTACCCCGCCGCCATCTGCGCCTCGGTGAACGAGCAGGTCGTTCACGGGATTCCGGGGCCGCGCGAGCTCCGCGAGGGCGACATCGTCGGGATCGACATCGGGGTGTTCCGGAACGGCTGGCACGCGGACGCGTCGCGGACGTACCCGATCGGCGAGGTGAGCGAGACGGCGCGGCGGCTCATGAAGGTCACGCGCGAGGCGCTCGACCTCGCGATCGGCGAGGCCAAATCGGGCCGGCGGCTCTCCGACCTCTCGCACGCGGTCGAGCGGCACGCGACGGAGAACGGATTCAGCGTCGTGCGGTCGCTCGTCGGACACGGGATCGGGCGGCGGATGCACGAGGAGCCCCAGATCCCGAACTTCGGCGCCCCGGGGCGGGGACCCGTTCTCGCGTCCGGGATGGTGCTCGCGATCGAGCCGATGGTGAACGAGGGGACCCACGAGGTCTTCACGCTCGCCGACAACTGGACGTTCGTGACGGCGGACGGGAAGCTGTCCGCCCATTTCGAGGATACGATCGCTGTGACGGACGGCGGCCCGGTCATCATGACGCGCTAGGGACCGCGCCGTTCGTCGCGGATCGCGGCGCCTCGCGGCGCCGCGGCGGGAAGGTCCGAAAAAGGTCGATGTCGAAGCAGAAAGGAATCGCGGTCGAGGGAACGGTCGTCGAAGCGCTGCCGAACGCGATGTTCCGGGTCGAGCTCGAGAACAAGCACGTCGTTCTCGCGCACGTCTCGGGCAAGATGCGGATGCACTTCATCCGCATACTCCCGGGGGACCGGGTCGCGATCGAGCTGAGCCCGTACGACCTCGGACGCGGCCGGATCACGTACCGGTACAAGTGACGGAGGCGTCGGCGCGGCCGCGGCGCCGAACGGCAAAGGAAGAGACGAGATGAAGGTTCGAAGCTCAATCAGGAAGATATGCCCTTACTGCAAGATCATCCGGCGGAAGGGAGTCCTCCGCGTGATCTGCAAGAATCCGAAGCACAAACAGCGCCAGGGCTGACGGGTGGGCCAACGGCGCGAGTGAAAGGAGTGTTTCCGTGGCGCGTATTTCCGGTGTCGATATACCCGACAACAAGCACATCGCGATCGCTCTGACCTATATCTACGGGATCGGCCGCTCGACCGCCCGGAGCATCTGCGACAAGGCGAAGATTCCGCACAATACGAGAACGAGGGATCTCACCGAGGAGCAGACGGTCCGGCTGAGGGACATCATCGAGGACGATTACAAGATCGAGGGCGCCCTGCGGAGCGAGATGACGATGAATATCAAGCGGCTCATGGAGATCGGCTCGTACCGCGGCATGCGGCACAAGATGGGATTGCCGGTCCATGGCCAGCGCACGCACACGAACGCCCGGACCCGCAAGGGACCGCGCAACCGTCCGGGGGCGAAGCGCAAAACGAAGCCGGGAGCCACGGCCTGATCGTCCGCGCGGACGCGCGGCACGGAAGAGAGCACGAACAGGAGGTTAGACGGTGGCAGGGCCTCAGCGAGCGAAAAAGAAAACGAAAAAGGTGGACGCGTTCGGCGTCGTCCATATCCAGTCCACCTTCAACAACACGATCGTGAGCATCACGGATCGGGAAGGCAAGATCATCACCTGGTCGAGCCCCGGACGGCTCGGCTACAAGGGCTCTCGCAAGAGCACGCCGTTCGCGGCGCAGCAGGCGGCCTCGACGGCCGCCCGCGAGGCGATGAGCCTCGGGGTGAAGAAGGTCGAGGCGTGGGTCAGGGGGCCGGGCCCGGGGCGCGAAGCGGCGATCCGTTCGCTGCGCGCGACGGGGCTCGAGGTATCGGCGATCAAGGATTGCACCCCGATCCCCCACAACGGTTGCCGCGCGAAGAAGCGGAGACGCATCTAACGACGGGCGGCGGAAACGGCTGAGGCCGCGGGCGCGGCGAGAGCGGTTCAAGGAGGTTTTTCGAGCGATGGCGAGGTATCTGGAGTCCAAATGCAAGCTGTGCCGCAGGGACGGCGTGAAGCTCTTCCTCAAGGGCGACCGCTGCTATTCGGACAAGTGCGCGATCGAAAAGCGCAACTATCCGCCCGGCGAGCACGGACACGCGCGGTTCAGCCGCCGGAGCGGCTACCGGCTGCAGCTTCGGGAGAAGCAGAAGCTCCGCCGCATGTACATTCTGCTCGAGCGGCAGTTCCGCGGCTACTACGACCGCGCGGTCAAGATGAAGGGCGTCACGGGCGTCAACCTCCTGAAGCTCCTCGAGGCGCGGCTCGACAACATGGTGTTCCGCATGGGCTTCGCCCCGTCGCGGGAGACGGCCCGGCAGCTCGTGCTCCACAAGCATTTCGAAGTGAACGGCAAGCGCGTCGACCGGCCGAGCTTCCAGCTCCGTCCGGGCGACCGGGTGGGCGTTCGCGCGAGGAGCAGGAATCTCCTCGTCATCGAAGAGGCCCTGAAGAAATACGGAAGCCGGGGGACCGTGCCCTACGTGACGGTCGACGTCACGAAGCGGGAGGGCGTCTACGTCGAAGAGCCGACGCGCGACGTGATCCCGGTTCCGATCGAAGAAAACGTCATCGTGGAGCTCTACTCGAAATAAGGGGACTCGAAGCGGCGGCAGCCGCCGCGGTGTGCCCGGCGGGGGTTCCGGTGCGGGCCGTGCAAGGAGGATTGCATAGATGAAATGGCGTAACCTTCTCATGCCGAAGGAGATCGTTGCGGACGAGACCGTGGCGAGCCCGACCTTCGGGCGCTTCCGTGTCGAGCCGCTCGAGCGCGGGTACGGCAACACGATCGGCAACGCGCTGCGGCGCACGCTCCTCTCGTCGATCCAGGGCGCCTCGGTCACGGCGATCAAGATCGCCGGGGTTCTTCACGAGTTCGGAGCGATCAAGGGCGTGAAAGAGGACGTCACCGACATCGTTCTCAACATGAAGCAGCTCATCGTCAAGATGCACGGCGACGATCCGAAGTTTCTCCATATCGACGTCACGAAAAAAGGCGAGATCACGGCGGCCGACATCGTCGCGGATCCCGAGTTCGAGATCCTCAACAAGGATCTCCTCATCGCCACGTGCACCGAAAAGACGCATTTCAAGATGGACATTCTCGTCGGGCACGGCCGCGGCTACGTCTCGTCGGAGCTCCACAACCTCGAGGATTTCGAGATCGGCCTCATCCCGATGGACTCGAACTTCAGCCCGGTGAGGCACGCGAACTACACCGTGAAGAACACGCGCGTCGGCCAGCGCACCGATTACGACGCGCTCACGCTCGAGATCACGACGAACGGCTGCGTCACGCCGCAGGACGCGCTCG
>JAGUZZ010000266.1:0-7046 GCA_020060525.1 bacterium
CGGCGTCCGCGAGGGGAGGGCCGGCGCGCTCCGGGCCGCACTCCGGGATCGGGTTCGCGACGTGCGCGAAAAGAAGCGTCTCGTCGTACCAGCGCGCGAGGAGCGCGTGATAATCGATCTTTCCGGCCGGGCCGCGCGGCGCGGCGCCGGGGGGGATCCCCTCGGCGAGCCGGTCGAGCAGCTCCATGCGGGTCGAGAGGACATCGGCGAGCGCGGTCGAGAGCGACGCAACGGAGAGGATGAGCCGCGAGAAATTCGAATCCTCCGCGAGCAGCGCGAGCGTCGATTTCACGGCGCCGCCGGCCTTGACGATCCGCACGAGGTTTCTCACGGCGAGCGAGGGATCGGGGGTTTCGGAGACGCGCACGAGAATCTTCGGGAGCGAGGCGGCGGCCGCCTCGAACGTGTCCGCTCCCTCGAGGTTCGGGAAATCGCCGAAGACGAGCGACGCGAGCGCGCGGTGCGCCCGCTCCCCCTCGCGCACGCCGAACCTGCCGAGAAGCTCCTCGACGGCGGCGTCTCCGGGCGGGAGGGAGAGGATGAGCGGCACGGCGCCCGGCGCGCTCCCGCGGAAGAATTCTCCGAAGAGATGCCGCACCTCGACGACGGCGCGGCCGAGCTCGGCGCGGAAGTTCTCCGCCGTCACGCCCGGGAGCGCGCTCCGCGCGACCCGCTCGGCGACGAGCCGGAGCTCCCTCTCGCCCGCGGGGAGGGTGTGCGTGCGGACGTTGCGGCTCATCTGGAGCCGGTGCTCCACTGTCCGCATGAGCCGGTAGGCGCGCGAGAGGGTCTCCTTGACCTCCGCCCCGAGAATCCCGAAGTGGGCGAGCCGCTCGAGCGCCTCGAGCGTGTTGCGCGATCGCGCGTCGGGCCGGCCCCGCCCGTGGACGAGCTGCATCGCCTGCGCGATGAACTCGATGTCGCGGATGCCGCCCGGCATGAGCTTTATGTTCGCCCCGCGCTCCGCCGCCGGAAGGCCGGCGACGGCGCGCTCCCGCATCGTGAGGATGGCGGCGAGCGGGTCCCCCGCGACGGGGGATCCGAAGATCGCCCGCGCGCAGTTGTCGAGAAAGGTCTCCGCGACGCGGCGGTTTCCCGCGGCGTAGCGTGCCTTGATGAGGGCCTGCCGCTCCCACGGGCGCGCGCGCCGCTCGAGGTACGCGAGGTGCTCGCCCAGGGAGACGACGAGCGGGCCGCTTTCGCCGTCGGGACGGAGCCTCAGGTCGACGCGGTAGAGCGCGCCCTCCTCGGTCGGCTCGGACAGGATCTCGACGACGCGCCGCGCGAGCGCCGCGTAAAAGACCTCCTCCCGAGGCGAACCGGCGGGATCGCTCACGAAGAGGAGATCGACGTCCGAGGAATAGTTGAGCTCCGTGCCGCCGAGCTTGCCGAGAGAGATCACCGCGAGGCGCCGGAACGGCGCCTCGCCGTCGAGGCCTCTCTCGGGCGCGAGCCCCTCCCGCGGCGCGAGATCGGCGAAGGCGAGGGAAACGGCCGTCTCGATGACCGCGTCCGCGAGGAACGAGAGCTCGGCCGCCACCTCCTCGACGGGGGCGAGGCCGAGAAGATCGCGCGCGCCGACGCGGAGGATCTCGCGGCGGTGGTACCGCTTGACGGCGTTCAGGCGCCGGCGGGGATCGCGGAGCGGCGCGGTCTGCGCCTCGAGCTCCGCGCGGTATTCGCTGTGAGCCTTGCCGCGCGCGAGCGTCGGCCCCTCGATGAGCCACGAGAGGTATCCGGGATTCCGCGCGAGGATGTCGGCGAGGAAGGTGCCGCAGGAGAATATCGTCGCCGCGAGACGGGCGATCGGCCGCTCGAGAACGAAGGAGTTGAAGAAGGTCCCCGGCGCGATCGTCGCCTCGACGAACCGCACGAGGTTGAGCAGCGCGAGGTCAGGGTCCGCCGACGCGGCTATCTCCTCGAGGAGGCCCGCGATCCGGTCGGGGTGCGCCGGCGGCGCGTCGCCCGCGCGATCGAGGCGGCTCCACAAGCCGGCCGCCTTCGCCGGCTCGGCGAAGCCGAGTTCCGCGAAGAGCGCCTCGAGCGCCGCCTCGTCCGGCGCGCCCGGTCGATCGTGGAATCCGCCGGTGTCGTTCGCCATGAACTTTCTATGGAACCCCGTATCCGATTCCTGTACCCTTGCGCCGTAACGCCGACTACGGCGGAACCGTATCACCGCGGATGCGGGCGTGCCAGCGTAATGTAACGCGGCGGGAGCGTCCGGCCGCGCCCCAGCGAGGAGCCCACATGAAGAAGATCGAAGCCTATATCAAGCCGTTCAAGCTCGACGAGGTCAAGGAGGCGCTCATGGAGGCGGGGGTCGGCGGGATGAGCGTGACGGAGGTCAAGGGCTTCGGGCGCCAGCGCGGGCACAAGGAGCTCTACCGCGGGAGCGAGTACAAGGTCGATTTTCTCCCCAAGATCCTCGTCGCGGTCGTCGTCGGCGACTCCGACGTCGAGCGCGTCGTCAACGCGATCGTCGCCGCCGCGCGAACCGGCCAGATCGGCGACGGCAAGATCTTCATTTCGGGGGTCGAGGACGCCGTTCGCGTCCGCACGGGCGAGAGCGGGGAGGAGGTCCTCTAGCCCCGATGGAGCCCCTCTACCTCGGCATCGAGACGTCCTGCGACGACACATCCTGCGCGATCTACTCCGGCGAGCGGGGCGTCGTCGTCCACCGCACGGCCGCGCAGCTCGAACACATGCGGTACGGCGGCGTCGTTCCCGAGATCGCCTCGCGCTCGCACATGCGGACCCTCATGCCGCTCTACGAGGCCGTCATGGCCGAGGCGGGCGTCCGCCCCGGCGAGCTCGCGGGCGTCGGCGTCACGAACGGGCCGGGGCTCACCGGATCGCTGCTCGTCGGGCTCTCGTTCGCGAAGGCCCTCGCCTACGCGGGGGGCGTGCCGCTCGCGGGCATCCACCACATCGAGGGGCACATCCTCGCGAACGCGCTCGAAGGGCCGCTCGACCTGCCCGCTCTCGTGCTCGTCGTTTCGGGGGGGCACACGCAGCTCGTGCACATGGAGGCGGTCGGACGCTACCGGCTCGTCGGCGCGACGCGCGACGACGCGGCGGGGGAGGCGTTCGACAAGATCGGGAAGCTCCTCGGTCTCCCGTTCCCCGGCGGTCCGGCGATCGAGCGCGCGGCCCGGGAGGGATCGCGCGGCGCGTTCGATTTTCCGCGGAGCCTGCGCGGACCCGGCACGTACGATTTCTCGTTCTCCGGGCTCAAAACGGCCGTGCGCCTGCGCGTCGAATCGCTCGGCGCCCTCGGCGCCGCGACCGCGGCGGACGTCGCCGCCTCCGCGCAGGAGGCGATCGTGGACATGCTCGTCGAGAAGTCGGTTCTCGCCCTCTCCGAGGCGCGCGTGCGGCGGTTCTACCTCGCGGGAGGCGTGGCGGCGAACGGCCGGCTGCGCGAGAGGATGAGCGAGGCGCTCGCCGAGCGGCACGTCCCCGTCTCGTGGCCCCGCCCCGAATACTGCACCGACAACGCGGCGATGATCGCCTGCGCCGCGCGGTACCGCATCGAGGCCGGGCGCACGGACGGCCTCTCCCTCAACACCTTCCCCCGCGGCGTCCTCTCGAGCTGGGCCTGACGGCATCCGGCGCACGAGCGGGGTCTCTTTCTGCGAAAACCATCGCCGATCGGCCCGACGGCCGCGCATCGCCCGCGAGCCCGCTTCGTCGTTGCAATCCGTTGTCGAGCAAATAGATAGGGCCTCCCGTCCCCGCGCGCCCCGCCCGACCCCCGGAGGGGCTACCCTTGGCATAACACTTGCGTGGCAATGCCTTGCAATATATCGACTCGCCATGCAGGGAAGGACATACGAAGCCCCGCGAGGTACACGCGAATGGAAGGACCCGGCGGCAAGCAGGGCTATAAGATCCTCGTCGTCGACGACGAAGATCATATCAGGCGCATTCTCAAGTTCCAGCTCGAGAAGCACGCCTACCGCGTCATAGAGGCGGAGAACGGCGAGATAGCGCTCGAGCTCGTGAGGCTCGAGTCTCCCGATCTCGTCATCCTCGATCTCATGATGCCCAAGATGGACGGATTCGAAACGTGCTCGCGGATACGCCAGAACTTCCAGACCGCGCAGATCCCGGTCATCATGCTCACCGCGAAAAGCGAGCTCCCCGACAAGATCAAGGGGCTTCAGGACGGGGCGAACGATTACCTCACGAAACCGTATTCGAACGAAGAGCTCCTCCTTCGCGTGCGCAACGTGCTCGAATGGAGCCTCAAGCAGAAAGAGTCGAATCCGCTCACGGGGCTCCCGGGCAACCGCGCCATCGAGAAGGAGCTCCAGGGCCGCATCGAGAGCAAGGAGCCGTTCGCGTTTCTCTATCTCGATATCGACAATTTCAAGCCGTACAACGACTACTACGGGTATCAGCGCGGGGACGACGCGATCCTGTTCCTCGCCGACATCATCACCGAATCGGTGAATTCCCTCGGCGGCGCGAACGATTTCGTCGGGCACATCGGCGGAGACGACTTCGTCGTCATCACGTCCCCCCAGCGGGCGGAGTTCATAGCGCGGCGCATCATCGACGAGTTCGACAAGGGCTCCCTTCTCCTGCTCAACGAGGACGACATCCGGCGCGGATACATGGAGATCCGGAACCGCCTCGGCGAGATCAGGAGGATGCCGCTCATGTCGCTCACGGTGGCGCTCGTGATGGACGAAGAGGCGAAGCTCAAGCATTACGCCCAGGTCAACGACATCGCGACGGAGCTCAAACGCTACGGCAAAGGGCTCTCCGGGAGCGTCGTCGTGCGGGAGCGGCGGAAGTCCGGGGAGCCGGCGCAGAAGATCGAAACGTGATTGCGCCCCCGGTTCCGAGAGGGGACCGGGGCGCGGGAGGCGACCGACGTGCGGGATACGGTCATCGCGCAGCAGGAAGAGATGCTCGACGGCATCGCCGCCGGCGCCGGCGCCGATCTCTCCGCGCTCCGGCGCGAGCTCGCCCGCTACCGCGGCATCTTCGATTCCGCCCGCCTCATCGTCGGACACGAGTTCTCGAAGCCGCTCACGGCCGCCGTCGGATATCTCGATCTCCTCGAGGAGCGCCGCGGCGGGTCGTTCGACGACCGCGAGCGCGCGTACGTGGCGCGGATACGGAGCTCTCTCGCCCGGCTCGACGAACTGGTCGAGTCGTTCGTC
This sequence comes from bacterium, assembly GCA_020060525.1. Taxonomy (GTDB): domain Bacteria; phylum Krumholzibacteriota; class Krumholzibacteriia; order Krumholzibacteriales; family Krumholzibacteriaceae; genus SSS58A. Next base: position 5,175 of record JAGUZZ010000266.1, read on the forward strand.
GAGATACTTCGGGCGGAACACGGCGCCGGCGATCTGAAATCCTTCGAGCGCTTCGACGTCCGGGCGGTCGCCGAAGCGGTCCGGGGACGGTTCGGCGGAGCCGGCGCCCGGATCGCCGTGAACGTGCCGGTCGGCCTTCCGCCCGTCGTCGCCCGGCGCCGGTGCATAGAGGTCGTGCTCGAGAACCTCGTTTCGAACGCGGTGAAGCACGGGGGAGACCGCCCCGTGGCCGTCTCCGCGGCGCTCCGGCGCGACGACCGCGCCGACGGAGCGCGGCTCGTCCTCACGGTGGAGGATCGAGGGGCGGGCATACCGGAGGACAAGCTCGAGGATATATTCGAGCCGTTCTACCGGATCGAGAGCGGAGAGAAACGGGACGGACTGGGTCTCGGACTCGCGCTCGTAAAGAACGTCGTCGCCGTCATCGGCGGAGAGATACGGGTTCGCAGCACACAGGGTGAAGGAACGACGGTGACCGTCGCCGTGCCGGTCATGGCCGACGGCGCCTTCGAATCCGACACCGTCGGATAGGGGAGTGACATGAGCGTACGTGATACGGCGGAAGATCGCGCGCAGCCGGCGCTGAGCCTCCAGCAGGTGCGGGCGATCGAGATCATATCGATATTCTTCATCGTGTTCGCCGCGCGCGAGATCGCGGGGTTCGTCTACAGCACGGGGCTCGTGATCCTCGTCTTCCTCGGGGCGACGCTTTTCAACCTCGTCGTCGCGGGGCTCGAGAACGCGTTGTCGAGAAGCGGCGCGGATCCGCTGCGGCGGCGCCGGGGATGGGAATGGAGCACCGTTCTCATCGATTGCGTGACCGCGATCTGTCTCATCTACCTGACCGGCGGGGTGGAGAGCCCGTTCCTTTTTCTCGTCGTGATCCCGCTCTTCTTCGCGGGACGCCTGCTGCCGCCCGTCGCGGCCGGGATCGCGGTGACCGCCTTCACGGTCGTCTCGCTCGGCATGGTCGGCGCCCTCGAGCTCCGCGGCGCGATTCCGCACTTCAACGTCTACCCCGGCGAATCCTCGCTGCCCGTCGGGAGGCACTACCTCGTCGGCACGCTGCTCGTGCTCGCCGGATTCATGAGCCTCATGACCTATCTCTTCTCCAGCTTCTACGGGAGCTTCAAGGTGTCGATCCTCCGCGCCGAGGACCGGCTCATGAGCTCTCGCAAGCGCATCCTCGAGCTCACGAGGCTCTACGACATCAGCCTCGGCATCAACTCCGTCATCAGCCTCGACACGCTTCTCAAGATGGTCGGCAAGGAAATAACGCTGCTCCTGCGGCGCCCGTGGGTGTCGGTCGCGCTATTCAACCACAAGCGGGAAATCGTCGAGCACGTCGAGCTCGGGGAGCGGAGAGGCGGGCGCATCGATTCCGGGACGCCGCTCGCGGGCGACGCGCTCCTCGGCGAGATCTGCTCGTCGGAGAGCGGATTCGTCGTCGACGATCTGCGCGAACATCCCGCGGCGTCGTCGGGGCTCGTCGCGGACCGGCGGATCGTCTCGTTCCTCGCCGCCCCCATCCGGTCGGGCAAGGACCTCATCGGAGTCCTCATGGCCGGAGATCACGCGGTCGAGCCTTTCACCCAAGACGACGCGCGGCTCCTCACGATCCTCTCCGGGCAGGTGGCGATGGCGATCGAGAAGAGCCGCCTCTACGAGGTCATGACGACGCGGATCGAGCGTCTCGAACGCGAGAGCGACGAGCTGCGGGACGCGAACAAGCTCAAGATGAGCTACCTCTCGCACCTCTCGCACGAGCTCAAGACGCCGCTCACCTCGATCAAGGCCTACGTCGAATCGCTCGGCGATCATATCGACGATCCCTCGTTCACCGAACGGCACGAGTTTCTCGGCATCATCGAG
>JAGUZZ010000245.1:0-7432 GCA_020060525.1 bacterium
AGGCGCTCGCTCCCCGATTCGGGGGCGAGGCTCACGCTCGCCGTTCCGACGGAGCCGATGAGCCGCGCCTTCTCCTCGTCGAGATCCTCCGCCCGCAGCGAGCTCATCGCCACGCCGAGGCCGCGGGAGGCGAGCATCCTCACGATCGGGACGAACTCGGGGTTCGCGGCGACGGCCGGGCTCACGAGCCCGACGCGCCGCACGGGCGCCGCGAGACGCGAGAGGATCTCCTCGAGCGCGTCCTTCCGCAGGAAACGGAAGGGGCGGTAGAGCGAGGTCGCGAGACAGAAGGCGCACGCCCCCGGACAACCGCGTCCCGACTCGACGAGGAACGTGTCGGGAAACACGCTCTCCGGCGTCGCGACGACCGAATACGGGAACGGCCCGCCGAACGGCTCTTTGGAGGGCGCGCCCGGGCCCGGCAGGCCCGGCACGATCATCGACGGTATCCCCGCGAGGCCCTCGAGCGCGGCGCGCCGCGCCCCTCCTCCCTCCTCGGCGAGCAGGCGGACGATCGGCTCGAGGACGCCCTCTCCCTCGCCGACGGCGATCGCGTCCGCGATCGCGGCGAGCGGAGCGGGGTTGGCGCTCGCCGCCGGTCCACCGACGACGACGAGCGGAGAGCTCGACCGCTCCTCCCGCAGCGGCGGGATCCCCGCCTCGTGAAGGATGCGGACGAGGTTGACGTAATCCTCTTCGTAGGAGACGGAAAAGAGGAGGACCGCCCGGGACGAGAGCGGCGCGCCGGTTTCGAGCGTGAACGGCGCGGTGTCGGAGAAGAAGCGCTCGACCGCCAGCCGCGGCGAGCTCCGCAGTCCCGCGTAGAGGAAATGGAATCCGAGGTTCGCCATCCCGACGCGGTACGGCGCGGGATAGCCTGCCGCGACGGGGAGCGCCCCCCGCCCCGGAGGCGGGAACCTCTCGAGCGCCGTTTCCCGGGAGACGATCGTGTGGAATCGCGATATGGGGCGGGCGCGGCGCACGGAGACCTCCCGGCCTAGCCGCCCGCTGCGTCGAACGGACCGCGGCCGAGGAGGTTTCGCGCGAGAACGTTTTCGGGATCGTGCTCGATGAGGCGTCCGAGCATCTCGTCCGCCTCGGCGGCGCGCCCCTCGTTGCGCAGCGTGAGCGCGAGCGAGAGCGACGCCTCGCTGTACTCGTTGTTGAGGGAGAGCGACGTGCGGTAGTAGCGCTCCGCGCTCTCGAGGTCGCCGCGGTAGAACTTGATGTCGCCGAGGATCTTGAAGAGGTCGGCGAAATCGGCGGCGGGCGGATCGAGGAGCCGTTCGGCGTCCTCGTAGGCCCCCCGGCGGATGAGGATGAGGGCGAGCTTCTCCTTCGCCCGCAGGAACCCCGGATTGACCTCGAGCGCGCGCCGGAAGAAACGCTCGGCCTCCTCCAACTTTCCGAGCCGGAGGTAGCAGTCGCCGAGGAAATAGAGCACGTCGGCGCTCTCGCCTCCCGCCGCAAGGATGTCCCGCAGGACGCGCATGGCCTCCTCGAGATTCCCTTCGCGCAGGTGGACGAGCGCGAAGCTGAGATCCGCGGCGGCTTTCCGCCCCTCCCCCGCCGCCGCCTCGCGGAGGTACTCGATCGCGCGCTTCCCCTCGCCGAGCGCGAAGAGGAGCAGGCCGTAGTAGTAGCGCGCCTTGCCGTACTCCGGCGAGAGCGAGAGCGATTTCTCGAGCGCCGCGCGCGCCCGGTCGAGATCGCCGAGATGGAAGCTCGTCGCGCCGAGGAAGCACTGGAGATCGGCGTAATCGGGCTTGATGACGGCCGCCCGCTCGAAGCGCTCGAGCGCCTCGCGGTAGAGCTTCTGATCGAGGAAGACGACGCCGAGATAGAAGAGGGCTTCGGCGTAGCGCGGATTGATCTCGAGCGCGCGTTCGAGCTCGCGCCGCGCCTCCGCGTGATCCCCCCGCCGCAGACGGGCGAGGCCGAGCTTGAAGCGGATATCCGCGTAATCGGGATGCGCGTCGCGCGCGATCGTGAACGAGGAGACGGCCTCGTCGTAGCTCCCCGTGTTGTACGCCTCGATCCCTTCCCGCACCGCCGCGTCGAACTGCGCGTCGGTGCGGATGATCTCCCTGAGGGAGGCGAGCGGCGGGATATCCGTCTCGCGCCCCGCGAGGTGGTCGCTCAAGAACTTGCTGACGGGGCTCGGGCTCTCGGATCCCAGCTTGAGCGCCCGCTTGAAGATCTCGTCCGCCTCGGCCGTCTCGCCCCGCTCGTAGAGGATGATCCCGAGGTAGCAGGTCGCCTCGAAGTAGTTCGGATTGAGCTCCACGGCGCGCCGCAGATTCGCGAGCGCTTCGCCGGCGGCGCCGAGCTTGTGCTGGATCACGCCCATGCGGTAGTAGATGTCGGGGTAGGCGGGGTTCTCCTCGACCGCCTTCGCGAAATGCTCGAGCGCGGCCTCCGGCTCTCCGGCGAGGTACTTCGCGGCGCCGATGTGCGCGTGCGACTCGGCGGCGTAGAACATCCCGAGGGCGTGGATGGGATCGTCCTTTCCCGCCTTGGGGATCGCCTTTTCGAGCTCCGCGACGGCGAGCTCGAAGCGCCCTTCGTTGAAATACTGAATCCCCCGCTCGTACTCGGGGTTCTTGTTCATCCCGAATATCTTGCCCCAGAGCGACACGGCGCCTCCCGTCGTCAGTCGAGCTGCTTGCGCAGGAACGTCGGAATGTCGAGGTTCGGCTCGTGATAGCTTCCGAAGTTCACCGCGTGGAGACCGACGCGCGCGAGGCCTTCCGCTTCCTCGCGCTCGATGCGCGCCTCGTCCAGCGCCTCGATCGTCACGATGTCCGGGGTTTTCGTCTCGGCGACCGGAATTTCGACGGGAACGGCGACCGGCGCGGGGCGCGGCTCGGCGGCCGGGATCCTCTCCGAAACCGCGATCCTCTCCGCCGCCGGGGCGAGCGGGAAGATCTCGCGCTCGCGCTGCGTGAACCCCGTCGCGATGACGGTGACCTGGAGGGATTCCGCCTCGCCGCGATTGACGACGGCGCCGAAGATCACGTTGGCGTCCTCTCCCGCCTCCTGGCTGATGATCGAGGTCGCCTGCGAGATCTCGTGCAGCGTCATGTTCTCGTCGCCGGTGATGTTGACGAGCACTCCCTTCGCGCCCTTGATCGACACGTCGTCGAGGAGCGGGCTCGTGATCGCGATCCGCGCGGCCTTCGTCGCCCGTTCTTCGCCCGACGCGGTTCCGGTCCCCATCAGGGCGTCTCCCATCCCGCTCATGATAGAGCGGACGTCCGCGAAGTCAAGGTTTATGAGCCCCGGCGTGAGAATGAGGTCGGAGATCCCCTTCGTCGCGTGGAGCAGCACGTCGTCCGCCTTCGAGAACGCCGTCGTGAGCGGCGTATCCGCTCCGACGATCGAGAGGAGCTTGTCGTTCTGGATGATGATGAGGGTGTCGACCTCCTGCTTCAGCGCCGCGATCCCCTCGAGGGCCTGGCGATGCCGCCGCTTCCCCTCGAAGGTGAACGGACGCGTCACGATCCCCACGGTGAGCGCGCCGAGCTCGCGCGCGATGCGCGCGACGAGCGGCCCCGCGCCGGTGCCCGTGCCGCCGCCCATGCCGGCCGTCACGAACACCATGTCCGCTCCAGCGAGCGACTCGGCGACGAGATCGGCGTCCTCCTCCATCGCGCGGCGGCCGACGTCGGGATCGCCGCCCGAGCCGAGCCCCTTCGTGAGCGAGTTGACGACCTGGATGCGCTTGTGCGCCCGCGAGAGCTCGAGCACCTGCACGTCGGTGTTGACGGCGAGGAACTCGACCCCCTGAAGACCCGCCGCTATCATCCGGTTCACGGCGTTCCCGCCCGCGCCTCCGACGCCGACCACCTTCAATTTCGCCAACTCGTCGAAATCGTCGAACTCGAACCGCATGGCTTCCCCCTTCCGTTCACGAAAACAGGCTCGTCATTTGTTTGATCCGGTGAAACATCCATTTGACCCGGTCCGCCGGGCCGCCGATCCCCTGCGCGGCGATCCGGTCCGCGCCCCAGAGCAGGAGTCCGATGCCGGTCGTCCATCCGGCCGTATCCACGAGCTCGGAGAGACCCATGAGGTTCGCGGCCCGCCCGACGCGCACGGGCAGATCGAACACCTCCTCGGCCACCCCGGCCATGCCCCGCAGCTGCGAACCGCCTCCGGCGAGCACGACGCCCGCGCCGAGGAGCCGGTAATACGGATCTCCTCCCACCTGCTTCTTCACCATCGTGAAGATCTCCTCGGTGCGCGGCTCGATGATCGCCGCGAGTATCTGCGTCCGAATCTCGCGCGCCTCCCGGCCGCCGACGCCGGGCACCAGGACCCGCTCCTCCTCCTGGGCGAGCGAGGCGAGGGCGACGCCGTGGGAGAGCTTGAGCTGTTCGGCGACCGCCGCCGACGTCCGCAAGCCCACGGCGAGATCGTTCGTCACGTTGACGCCGCCGGCGGCGACGACGCCGCTCGCGCGGACGGTGCCGCCGAAGTAGAGCGCGTAGCTCGTCACGCCGCCGCCGACGTCGACGAGGAGGCAACCGAGCTCCGTCTCCTCCCGCGTCAGAACGGCGCGCGCCGCGGTGATGGGATCGAACACGAGCTCGACGATTTCGAGCCCCGTCTTCTTGCACGCCTTCACCATGTTCTCGAGCGGCATCCCGAGCGCCGTGACGATGTGAACCTCGGCCTCGAGCCGCATCGCGGACATGCCGATCGGATCGCGTATGCCGGGGTGGCTGTCGACGGCGAAATCCTGCGGCAGCGAATGCACGATCTCCTGATTGAACGGGAGCGTGATGCTGCGCGCCGCTTCGGTGACTTTCTCGATGTCCCGGGCCGACACCTCGCGGCGTCCGGCCGGCAGGGCGATCACGCCGCGGCTCGAGAAGCTGCGGATGTGCGGTCCGGAAACGGACGCGCAGACGCCGCGGATCTCCACGCCGGCCATGCGCTCCGCCTGCGAAACGGCCGCGCGGAGGCTCTCCGTCGCCTCGTCGATGTTGACGATGACGCCCTTCGCGACGCCGTTCGCCGGCGCCGTGCCCGCGCCGATGACGCGGGTTTCCCCGTCCGCGGTGAACTCTCCGACGATGACGGACACCGCCGTGGTTCCCATATCGAGGCCGACGACGTAATCACTGGACATAAAAGGCTCCTCACCTCGCTTTGTCAGCACCTCAACGTATGATGACCTGTCGATCGAACCGGAGATCGATGATCTCGGGGTTCCCCTCGCGGTCGAGGAGCACCGTGCCGATCGCCTTGAGCTTGCGCACGCGGCTCGCGTACTCGTCGCGGCCGAGTCTGATGAGCGTTCCCGTTCCCGTCCAGACGAGATCGATATCCTCCCCGTCGACGTGGATCTCGGAGACCTGCCCGGCCGGGGAAACGCCCTCGGCGCGTATGAGACGGAGCACCTCGAGCGCCCGCGCGAGACTGCGCCGTCCCGACTCCTTCGCGACGGCCCGCTCCGCGATGCCGGTGATGAGGGGCAGATCGATGTCGCCCCGCCCCGCGCGCGCCGGCAGGACCACTCCCTCGCGGTCCACCTCCCTCACCGACCCCGCGACGAGGAGCGCGACGGGCTCCCGCTTCACGAGGCGGCACTCGACGGTGTGAAACGGCCTGCGGACGAACCGCACGCTCTCGACCTCGGGCAGCGCGGCGAGCCGCTCGCTCGCCCAGCCGGTCCGGAGGGTGACGAGGTTCGAGCCCGTGAAACCGATCCGGACGGTCTCGAGGGAATCCTTCGGCACGCTCGCGCAACCGTGAAAGCGAACCGTCGTGACCGTGAAGAGCTCCGTGCAGAAGACCGCGACCGCTCCCGCGGCGAGCGCCACGGCCGCGGCGGCGAGCGCCGGACGCGGAATCCGCAACCGGCGCCGCGCGCCCCTCGAGGCCATCCCCTGCGACTCCCAGAACTTCATCCCTTTTTCACCGCGCCCTTTCCTCCGAGCAGCTCCTCGCCGAGCTTGTAGATGCTGCCGGCGCCGAGGGTGATGACGAGGTCTCCCGGCCGGACGCTCCGGCGCACCGTTTTCACGAGATCGCGCCAGTCCGGCACGTAGCTCACGCGCGGCTTCCCCTCGCGCACGACGGCGCGGTAGACGAGCTCGCCGGTGACCCCTTCGATCGGACGCTCTCCCGCCGCGTAGACGTCCGTGACGAAGAGCTCGTCGGCGTCGCGGAACGCGGGGCCGAACTTCTCGTGAAGATCGCGGGTGCGCGTGTAGCGGTGAGGCTGAAACACCACGACGATCCGGCGGTCGAAGTTCTCGCGCGCCGCGCGTATCGTCGCCTCGACCTCGGCCGGGTGATGGCCGTAATCGTCGACGACGAGCACGCCTCCCGCCTCTCCCTTGTATTCGAACCGCCGCGCGACCCCCTCGAAGCGCTCGAAGGCCGCCCGCAGGGCGCGGCGGTCGATGTCGAGCTCCTCGGCGAGCGCGCAGACGGCGAGCGCGTTCAGCACGTTGTGGACGCCCGGAACTCGGAGCGTGAGACGGCCGCGGCGTTTGCCGCCGACCGTGTAGGAGAACCGTGTGCCGCCGGCGCCCGATTCGACGATCTCGCCCCTGACGTCGGCGTCCGGGCCGAGCCCGTAGGTGCGGACCCGCCGGTCGATGCGCGGCAGGACGACCCGCACGTTCGGGTCGTCGATGCAGCAGATGACGGCGCCGTAGAACGGCACGCGCCGCGAGAACTCGACGAAGGCGTCGTAAATCGAATCGATCGTTCCGTAGAAATCGAGGTGCTCGGCGTCGATGTTCGTGACGACGGCGAACACCGGCGACAGGTGGACGAAGCTCCCGTCGCTCTCGTCGGCCTCGGCGACGAGCAGATCGCCCTGCCCGAGGCGGGCGTTCGTCCGCAGGCTCTTCACGCGGCCGCCGACGATGATCGTCGGATCGAGCCCGGCCTCCTGAAGCACGGCGCCGGCGAGGGACGTCGTCGTCGTCTTGCCGTGCGCCCCGGCGATCGCGATGCCGGTGCGGATGCGCATGAGCTCGCCGAGCATCGACGCGCGCGGGATCACGGGGATGCCGCGCTCGCGCGCAGCGACGACCTCGGGGTTCCCCGCGCCGATCGCCGAGGAAACGACGACGACGTCGCTGCGGGCGACGTTCCGGGCGTCGTGCCCGACGCGTATCCGCGCGCCGAGCTTGCGGAGGCGCTCGGTGATCGGGCTCCGCTCGAGATCGGATCCGCTGACCGTGAAGCCGAGGTTGAGGAGAACCTCGGCGATGCCGCTCATGCCTATGCCGCCGACGCCGACGAAATGAACGCGGCGCATCTTGCCGAGCATCGTCATGGGTCTTCGTTTCGTCATACCGCGGCCTTTCCCCGCCCGGCGGCGCCGGACGCGAGCCGGATCATGTCCGCGGCGATCGTTCTGGCCGCGTCGCGCCGCGCGACGTTCCCGAGCGACCGCCGCATGGCG
>JAGUZZ010000297.1:0-9818 GCA_020060525.1 bacterium
CCGCGGGATCGAGCGCCCTCGTCGAGCTCGTCGGAGCGTACGCGGGGTGGAGTCCGGAGCAGCGCGCCATGAGGAGAGCGGCCAAGGCGCTCGAGCGGGACGCCGCCGCCGCGCAGGCCGAAAAGCGGTTCGCCGAGCAGCGCGCGATCCTTCACCGGGCGCTTGAAATATACACGGGCATCGAGGACCGGTATTCCGAAGCAGTGGTCTGGGGAACTCTCGGCGTCGCAGCCTTTTACGAGGGCGACTTCGCGTCGGTTCAAGAGTATTACCTCTCCGCTCTCGACGCTCGCCGCCGCGTCGACAACAACATACTCGTCGGCAGAACGTTGAACGGTCTCGGCACCGCTGCGCTCATGCTCGAGGATTACGGAGGCTCCGCGGAGTTCTACCGCCGGGCCATCGAGCTTCGGCGCGAAACGGGGGACGTGGGCGGGCTCGGAACGTCGCTGACGTATCTCGGCAACGCGTACTCGAAGCTCGGCCGTCTCGCCGACGCGCGCGACGCATACGAAGAGGCTCTCGTCGTCGTCGAGGCGTCGGGCAATCCCAAGCAGCGCTTCGAGCTCCTGAACGGCATCGCCGCCCTCGAGGCGGGGATGGGGCGCACACGTGAAGCAAACGCCACGTACGAGCGGGCCGTCGAAACGGCCGTCGAAAGCGCGGACGCGGGCGGGGAGATCATCGGCCGCATGAACCTCGCGCTCACGCTGCAGGCGGCGTTCCGCTACCGGGACGCGCTCGCCGAGCTCGATCGCGTCGAGGCGCTTCTGCGGGAGAATCCGGACCCGACGCAGGCCGTGCTGCTTCACCGCAACCGCGGGCAGGCGTATCTCGAGATGGGGGAGCTCGATCGCGCCCGCGAGGATCTGCTCGGCTACCTTTCGAAGGCGCGCGAGAATGGCATGGAGGGACAGGAGACGGAGGCGACGATAAAGCTCGGGTACCTCTACCGCGAACTCGGAGCGGCGGACCGCGGACGCGCTCTGGCGGATACCGCGTTCGCGCGGGCCGAAAGGAGCGGGGACCGCGTATTGGCCCGCGAGGCGCTTCTTCTCGCGGCGCAGCTCGAGCAGGCGCAAGGCGACGCGGACGAGGCGGGGGCGCTCTACGGGCGCGCGCTCGAGAGGGACCGGGAGGACGGCGCCGAGACGAACTGCATCGAGGACGAGCTCGGCGTCGCGAACGCCGCGGCGCTCGCGGGGAAGGGCGAGGAGGCGCGGCGCATCTATCGGGCGATCGAGCCGCGCGTTCGCGCCGCCGGCAACGAAGGGTTCGCGCTCGCTCTCTCCTTCGGCGTCGGCCATTCGTTCGAGCGCGAGAATCCCGACAGCGCCCGGTTCCATTATGAGCGGGCGCTCGCGCTCATGGAGAGGACCCGCGCGGGGATCGGCGGCGCGGAGCTCGGATCGAGCTATCTCGGCGGGATGCGCCGCCATTACGCCGAGGAGGTGGCGCGGTACTACGTCCGGACGGCGAGGAAGACGAAGGAGGATCGCTGGATTTTCGAGGCGTTCCGAACGATCGAGCGCGCGAAGGCGCGCGGTCTTCTCGACCTCGTCGAGAGCTCGCTCGCCCACGAGCACTCGGCGGCCGAGGATGCGGTGCTCGATTCGATCTATCGCCTCGATCCGTCCGCGCCCGGATACGCGGAAGCGCAGCGCATCCTCGAGCGCAGGTATCGCGCCGTCAGGGAAGCGCGGATCGTCTCGGCCGCGGGGCGTCTCGAACAGGATCCCGGCATGTTCGACCTCGAGGCGGTGCGGAGATCGCTTCCCCGGGGAACGGCCCTTTTCGTCTATGCCGTGGGCGACAGCGCGTCTCTGCTCTGGGCGGCGGACCGGAAGGGGTTCGCCGTGCACGAGATCCCCGGCCGTTCGATCCTTCGAGACGACGTCACCATGTTCCGGAGCGCGCTCGCCGGGCCGGGAGGAGCGGACGCGGCCCTGCGGCGCTATGCGGGAAAGCTCTTCACGGCTCTCCTCTCGCCGGCCGAAGAGTATCTTTCCCGCAACGCGCGCTGCGTCGTCGTTCCGGACGACTGCCTCTTCGAGATCCCCTTCGAGGCGCTTCTCGTCTCGGAGCCGGGGGATGACGCCGGGATCGAGGCGTGGCCCTTCCTCGCGAAATCCCATACGCTCGTCTACGCGCCTTCCGCCTCCATGTACCTCAAGCTCCGGGACGCGGCCGCTTCACCGAACGGGATCGATCTCGTCGCGATCGGCGATCCCGACTATGCCGCCGGAAGCGGGGAGGAGGGATCGGCGCTTCGGAGACTTCCACATTCGCGCCGCGAGATCGAAGATATCGGCATGAATTTCAAGGAACGGAGGCGGTTCATCGCGGTCGGCGCGGAGGCGACGGAGACCGCGCTCAAGGGAGCGCTCGCCGAGCGGCGGCCCCGGTTCCTCCATCTCGCCGCGCACGGGCTCGTCGATCCCGTGAATCCCGCTTCATCGAGCATCGCGCTCCTCCCCGACGCGGAGGGGCGCGACGACGGGCGCTTTCATACGCTCGAGATACTCGCCGCGCCGCTCGCCTGCCGTCTCGTCACGCTGTCGGCCTGCGAATCCGCGCGTGGCCGCATCGGCAGGAGCGAGGGCGTGGTGGGGCTGAGTCGCGCGTTTCTCGCCGCCGGCGCCTCCTGCGTCGTCTCGAGTCTCTGGCCGGTGTCCGACGAGTCGACGTCGATCCTCATGGGGTCGTTCTATCGCGCGATGGTGAAGGGGAAGCGAACCGCGGCGGAGGCGTTGAACGAGGCGCGTCTCGAGCTCATGAAGAGCGGCCCGTACGGCCATCCGTTTCACTGGGCGGCCTTCATCGCGATCGGATCCGATCGCGCGCCGCGATAGCGGGAAGCGCGGGGTATGGGCGTTCGCCGGCGCGGCTGCATCGGCGGCGCCGGCTTCTTACTCCGGTCCTTCCCAGCCCGCGAGCCTCGCCCACAGCCACCACGCGGCGTAGGCCTTGAGGTTCGCGTTGAGCGGCTGCGAGTGGGCGGAGGTGCAGCTGTACCACTCCCCGGGATGAGCGTTCTGCCATTCGATCGCCCAGTTGCCGTCGCGGGTGCCGTTCGCGTCGGTGTCGTACGCGCAAGCGTCGTTCGGGATCTTGTCGCCGAACCACACGCCGTCGGGGTCGTACGTCTCGATATCGGCGAAGTCGTAGAGAACCTTTTCGTTCGTCCTGCAGTAGGCTCGGATCTGCTCGTTCCGCGCATGGAGGTTGCCCGCGAGCCCCGTGCCGTCGAGGTGCCCCGTCATGTAGACGAACCTCACGCCGGGATAGTCCGATTCGAGGGCGCTCATGAGAGAGAGGTAGAGATCGATGTCGTCTTCGGTCGCCGAGCTCACCTGGCCGCACCACGACCAGATGACGACGTTGATATCCGGGTGAGCGTCGAGGTACGTACGCGTCGCCGCGGCCCACGCGCTGCGGTCTGGGCTGCCGAGATCGTAGGCGCCCGTGAACGGCTGATCCTTGAGATCGAGCGCGCCGCCGTCGCCGCCGTCGTTCCAGGCGTAGAGATCGCCGAGAAAGCCGACGAGCCCCGTCATCCCCGTCACGAGCTGGCTTCCGTGCGAGGTGTGGCCGTAAGCGACGTGAAGGCTCGCCTTCGCCGCCTCGATCGCCTGCCCGGGTATCGCCGATAGGTCGGCGCATGAGTGGTCCACGATAATCCCGCCTGCGGCCGTCGTGTCCCCGCCGCCGCTCGCGGGACGCGTCGTATCGTCCGATCCGCACGAGGCGAAAAGCGCGAGCGCGAAGAAGCAGCACGCCGCCCGTCTGTCTCGAATGGTTCCCGTCATATCCGTTTCTCCGTGAAAATGCCCGAAACTCCGTTTCACGGGAAGTATATGCATAAAGCGTGCGATCTTTTCGATGATTTTTCGATGCCCAAAAATGCGCCGCCCCGCTTCCGCGGGGGGAAGCGGGGCGACGCTGACGAGGCAATCGTCGGGAACGGCGGCTTGCGTCCGCCGCCTGGCGCATCCTTACGGCTTGACCGGCTTGTTGCCCTTGTCCGAAGGATGCGCGGAATGAGCCGCGATCCAATCGAGAACGGGCGTCCAGCAGAGCGCCTGGGCGTTCTCCGCGGCGAAGATGTCGATATGGCCGAAATCGAGGACCTTTGCATCGGGAGGGTAGAGCTCGACGATGAGGGAGGTTACGTCCGTGCTCCCGAGAAGGGTCGTCGTATGGAGTCCCGCGGCGCCTACTCCGCCGGCGGCGCCGACATACATGATCGGGATGTCGACGAGGCCGAGGTTGTCGTCGAAGGGGAGATCCGTTTCTTCGCAGGTTATGGCGGAGTACTCCCCGATGAAGCGCGCGGGTTCATACGGGCTCGCGAGAAGTGTGAAATCGAGCCAGTTATCGACCGTCATGTACTGAAGCCCGTCGGGTATTCCATCCTCGCCGAAGGTCGCCGCGACGTAATGCCAGTGCGGCAAGAGCGGATCGAAGAGGAACGTCGCCCCGCCGAAGGCGAGAGCGACCTGCAGGTTCGTAAATCCCGGCACGAACGGCGACGCCCCGTCGGGATCGGTCCGGGCGAGCCCGCCGACGGGGGCGAAGAGGATGTCGTACTGATAGACGCCCGCGGCCATCATGCCCTGTATTTGTTCCCAGTACATGCAGTTTACCGCTTTCAGCGCCGCGTCGTCGGTCTTGAAGAAGATATCGACCGGGATATACCCTTTCACGAGGCGGCTGCTCTCGCTCATCGCCGCCTCCTCGTTCACGTACGCGAACCCGAGAGACGCGCCGCTGCTGTAGCCGAGAAGCAAGAGCTTGTCGGGGCCGTTGCCCGTGAACAATCGCACCGTTTTGGCGACGCCGAGACCGATCCTCAGATTGTCGATGCAGTGCTGCATGCCCCAGTCCTGCATGAATGAGAAGTCGGTCGCGCCGGCGGGCACGAGCACCCAGTCCTGATCGATCCCCCATACGTCGACGTCGTTTTTCGCGAGGTACACCGCGAACGCCCGGTCATCGGGAGCGCTCGGCGCAACGACGCCGTAGATGAATTTTACGAATCCGACGCCGTCTCCGTGCTGCAGGAAGACGGCCTTTCGCGTGCGGATCGGGTGGTTCGGACGCGACTCCTTCACGACGCGGTGCAACCCGATGACGTCGTACGGGCCGCTTCCGACACGCAGGGTGTAGCTGTAATGAACGACGTCCCCCATGAGGGGCTCACGGCCGACGAGCGTGACGGCAGGGCAGCCGACGGGCACCTCCTCTTCCGAATCGATCGGCCAACCGCTCTTTTCGATGATGGAGCCGGCGAGGATCCGGGGATCCACATCGCTGTGTTCTCCGTTCGCGCCGCTTTCCGGCGTGACGACGCCGTCCCTGCCGCATCCGGCGAGCAGAGCGAGCGCGGGCACGAGCGCGATAACGACGAGTAGCCTTCGCATCGGTTTCCCCCTTTCTTGTAAGAAAGCCCGAAGCGATCTCGCGAACCGCAGGTCGAGAACAGATCGTTTTCATCGTCGAGAATCGTCCCTAGAATCGCGGGTACGAGTATACCGGGGACGGGAAAGGATTTCAAGAGCGAAAGAGCTGCGCCGCTGCCGCGGATAATTTCATGAAACGCGCGCGCCGCTCACGGCGCGCCGGGGAGATGGATCGGCGCGCCGGGTCCGAGCGGAAGACCGATGAGCATCCAGACGGCGAGCAGCGCCAACCAGGCGATCGTGAGGGCGACGGAGTAGGGAAGCATCATCGCGATGAGGGTGCCAAGGCCCGCGTTCTTCTCGTACTTGTGCATGAAGGAAACGATCAGCGCGAAGTAGCTCATCATCGGCGTGACGATATTCGTCACGCTGTCGCCGATCCGGAAGGCGGCCTGCGTTATCGCCGGATGGTAGCCGAGGAGCATGAACATCGGCACGAAGATCGGCGCCATGATCGCCCACTTGGCCGAACAGCTGCCCATGAACAGGTTGATGAACGCCGAGAGAGCGACGAACGACACGAGGAGCCCGATCCCGGTGAAACCGAGCGAGCGGAGAAACTCCGCGCCGCGTATCGCGAGCAGGATGCCGATATTGCTCTCCTTGAAATAGTAGACGAATTGCGCCGCGAAAAACACGAGCACGATGTATCCGGCGAGTCCGCCCATCGACGCGGTCATGTGTTTCACCGCGTCCTTGTCGCTCCGGATCGTCCCGACGGCTATCCCGTACACGAGACCCGGCACGAGAAAAAAGAGGAGGATCGCCGTGATGAGGCCGTTCATGAACGGGGAATGAAGGAGGGATCCCGTCGCCGGGTCGCGCAGGATGCCGCCGGCGGGGACGGTCATGATGAGAAGAGCCGCCACGAGCGCGAGGGCGGAGAGCGCCGCGAAGGCGAGGCCGCGCTTCTCGTGCGGCTCGACCTTGTCGAGCCCGGGGAGTCCCTCCGCGCACGGACCGAGGCGCGGCTCCACCCATCTCTCCGTCACCCACGTTCCGACGGCGACGATCATGACGGCGGAGGCGAACATGAAGTAGTAGTTCACGGCCGGGCTGATCTGCATCGACGGATCGATGATGTTGGCCGCCGACTGGGTCATGCCCGAGAGGATCGGATCGATCGAGCCGATGAGAAAATTCGCCCCGAAGCCGCCCGAGACCCCGCAGAAGGCCGCGGCGATGCCGGCCAGCGGATGCCGCTTGAATGCCGCGAAGACGATCGCGCCGAGCGGAATAAGGACGACGTAGCCGACGCTCGAGGCGAGATGCGACAGTATCCCCGCCGATATGACGGCGATCGTGATGAGCCGCTTCGGCGCGGCGAGCACGATGTGGCGCAGCAGCGCCGTGATAAGGCCCGATCCCTCCGCCACGCCGATGCCGATCATGGCGACGAGAACGATGCCGAGCGGAGGAAAGAGGACGAAGTTGTCCGTCACGCTCGAAAAGAGGAAGCGCAGCCCGTCGCGGCCGAGGAGGTTCATGGTCCGGATCGTCTCGCCGGTTCCGGGGTGAACGGCCTCCGCACCGAATCGATGGAGGAGCCATGAGAGGACGAGCACCGCCGCCGCGAGGACGGCGAATATCGTCGCCGGATGGGGCAGGCGGTTCCCGGCGCGTTCTATTCCGTCGAGCAGGCGCATACCGAACGATCGCCTGCCGCAGTCGAGATCGCTCCGGGAGGCGTCGCGCTCCCGCGCTTCGTTCATCGGCTTTTCCGTCATCGGCACGCTCCCGATTCCGAGGGTGAAACTTGAAGCTCCACGGCACGTTCCAGCATAATCGATATTCCGCCCCGGGGGAAGGCAATTTGGGCGCGGTCCCGGCGCGCCGTTCGAGGCGCCGCGGAAATTAGTGCTTGAAAAGCGCGAATCGCCGTCTATATTGGTACGTTACGGGGCTGGCGTAGCTCAGCTGGTAGAGCAGCGCACTCGTAATGCGCAGGTCATCGGTTCAATTCCGATCGCCAGCTCCAAATCTTCGCTTTGATGCCCGGCGCGCCGAGCCGCCGGGCGACGTTTTCGATGCGATGCCGCAACATATCGGGAATCGCGATTGAAAAGAGAACCGCAAGGAGGAACCATGCTCGATTTCGAACTGTCCGAAGAGCAGCGAATGCTTGTCGAGGCCGTGCGAAAGTTCGGCAAGACTGAAATCGCCCCGTACATCCGCAAAATCGACACCGACCAGAAGCTCCCGCAGCGCGTCATAAGCGGGCTCGCCGATCTCGGTCTCCTCGGCATGAGCGTGTCGCAGGAGTACGGCGGCGCCGACGCCGATCCCGTCACCGTGGGTCTCGTGGCGGAGGAGCTCGCGAAGGCCGACATCACCTGCGCCACGCCGACCTTCTTCCTCGTGCAGGCCGCGTGGGGGCACATATTCAACAAGTACGGCACGAAGAAGGCGAAAGAAGCGATCCTCCCGAAAGTCACCAAGGGCGAGGCGTTCATAGGCATCGCCTCGACGGAGCCCGACACCGGGAGCGACGTCGCCAACATGAAGACGAACGCCAAGAAAAAGGGCGGCGGCTACGTCGTGAACGGCGAAAAGATGTTCATCAGCGGCGTCGGCGAAATCCAGAACGTCCTCCCTGCGGGGGGCGGCTACGTAATGCTCGCGAAGACCGAGCCCGACAAGGGTGCCAAGGGGATCAGTCTCTTCTATATGCCGATCAAAGGGACGAAGGGCGTCACGCCGACCCTGCTCGACGACTGGGGGCGCCGCGGCATTTCGACCGGCGGCTTCGCCATGGAGGACGTCGAGATTCCCGCCGAGTACCTCATCGGTCCCGAGAACAAGGGGTTCTTCCTCGCGATGGAGGGGTTCGAGTACGCGCGCGCCATCATCGGCATGGTCTGTTGCGGAGCGGCGATGGCCTCGCTCGATCATGCGATGGAGTATCTCAAGATCCGCAAGGCGTTCGGCAGGCCGATCGGCACCTTCGAGGGCGTGCAGTTCAAGCTCGCCGAGCATTACACGCGCATGGACGCCCTTCGGCTCCTCGCGCTCCGGGCGCTCTGGCAGTACGGCCGAGAAATGAAGACCGGCGAGGGCCGGTTCCTCACCGCGCTCTACTGCGCCGAGTCGAAGCTGCTCGCGCCGGAGTCCGCGTTCGACGCGATCAACGACGCGATCCACTGGTTCGGCGCGTTCGGCTACACGGTCGAGTGCCCGCTCGAGCTCGCGCTCAAGGGGGTGCGCAGCTACTATTGGGCGGAAGGCACGCGCGAGGTCATGCGCACGATCGTCGGCCGGGAGCTCATGGGCAAGGAATACGTCGTCACGAGATAGCGGCGGATCGGACGGCTCACGTCGAGGCGGGGGGGGGGCCGAGAAGCCCCCTGCCCGCCGCATAGCCCTCCTCGAGCGCCTTGAGGTTGAGCGCGGCGGCCTCGGGCTTCATCTTCTGCCGCACGACCGCCTCGATGCTTTCGCGTTTCACCGCCGCGGCGATCGCCGCGAAGGCGCCGAGCAACACCATATTGATGACGACGGGATTCCCGACGCTCGAGGCGATCTCGGTGGCGGGGACGGGGAAGTGGTTCGCGTCGCGGGGGGCGTCCCTGATCGTCGTCGAATCGTAGACGACCTTGGTATCCGCGGCGAGAAGCTTCGAGACCGCGGCATACCCTTCCATCGACATCGCGAGCACGTACGTCGGCGTGATGACGAAGGGAGCCGGAATTTCGGCGTCGCCGATAACGACGTCCGAGCTCACTGCGCCGCCGCGGGCTTCCGAGCCGTAAGCGGCGACCGCGCTCGCCTCCTTGCCGTCGAGGACGGCTGCGTTGGCGAGAATCTCGCCGGCGGAGACGACGCCCTGGCCGCCCTTGCCGGTCAGCTTGATTTCAATCGTTGAACTCACCGGTCACGATCCTCTGTTGAAGCTCTTCTTTCGGAAGCGCTTTCGCTCTCTCGTAGGAGATCGCCCGCGCCTTGAGATCCATGAGCATATCGTAGGGACTCGGAAGCTCGTTCTTGCGGCCGAACTGCGTCGGGCAGGGCGAGACGACGTCGATGAACGCGAAGCCGTCGGTCGAGAGCGCCTTTTTCACGATCTTGACGAGCGGTCGGACGTGGTAGACCGTCTGGCGTGCGACGAAAGGCGCGTCGCAGGCTTTCATGAGCCTGCACAGATCGAACGGTTTCTCGGGATTGCCCGCGGGCGTCGTCTCGCTGAAGGCTCCGCAGGGGGTTGTCGGCGATTGCTGGCCGCCCGTCATTCCGTAGATGCTGTTGTTGGCGCATATGACCGTCAGGGGCACGTTGCGGCGAGCGGAGTGAATGAGGTGGTTGCCGCCGATCGCCGCAAGGTCCCCGTCCCCCGATATGACGACGACCTTGAGATCGGGA
>JAGUZZ010000168.1:0-2671 GCA_020060525.1 bacterium
CGAAGCGCCGCTCCGGGCGGCGCGGCTCACTTCCCCCCCGACGGGAGGGGTATTCAATATAACGAACGGCGCCGCGGTTGCAAACGGGAAAGCGACGAGAACGGCCCCCGCGAGCGTCATGCGGCCGACGGGTCCGGGGGCGTGCGCCTCGGCCGGCTCTCGCGGGCCCGCTCCGCTATTCCCCGCCTCCGGGGCGCTTGATGAGCTCGAGGTACTCCATCCGCGTCTTCGGATCGGTCCGGAACGCTCCGAGCATGGCGCTCGTGATGATGACGGCGTCGCGCTTCCGCACGCCGCGCATCGCCATGCAGAGGTGCACCGCCTCGATCGTCACGGCGACGCCGTACGGCTGCAGGTGATCCATGAGCGAGCGCGCGATCTCGTTCGTGAGGCGCTCCTGCACCTGCAGCCGCCGCGCGAAGGTGTGCACGACGCGGGGGATCTTCGATATTCCGATGATCCGTCCCTTCGGGATGTAGGCGACGTGGCATTCGCCGAAGAACGGCAGCAGATGGTGCTCGCAGAGGCTGTAGAGGCTCATGTTCTTGACGATGACCATCTCGTCGTACTTTTCCTCGAAGACTGACCCGCGGAATATCTCCTCGGGATCCTCCCGGTAGCCGCTCGTGAGGAACTCGAGCGACTCCTTGACCCGCTCGGGGGTCCGGCGGAGCCCCTCGCGCTCCGGATCCTCGCCGAGCTCGGCGAGCAGCTTTCGAATGAGCTCTTCCATGACCCTACCCTCCGCCGGCGCCTCGCGCGCCGCGCTGCTCGAGATTGCCGCGGCGCCCGCGAGCTACGCGGACGCCTTTTTCGGCGGCTTGAGCGTCCCCATCATGACGGCGGCGATGATGCAGAGCCCCGCGGCGAGCATGAAGGGCGGCATCCACGCCGTCACGCCCTTCCCCTGCCCCATATCCTTGAATATGCCGGCGACGATCGGCCCGACGATCCCGCCGACGCCGTAGGCGGTGAACATCCAGCCGTAGTTGAGTCCGACGTTCTTGGCGCCGAAGCATCCCGCGGTGGCGAGCGGGAAGAGGGCGAGCGTGCCCCCGAAGTTCGCGCCGACGACGGCGAAGAAGAGGCACAGCGCCGCGAAGCTCGATCCGAGGTAGTAGAGAGCCGCCATCGCGACCCCCTGAATGACCGCCATCGTGACGATCGAGCGCTTCCATCCGATGCCGTCCGCGATGATCCCCCACCCGATGCGCCCGAACCCGTTCGCGAGGGCGAAGAAGATCGCGTACGCCGTCGACGCGGCGGCCGCGGCGACCTTGGGATCGGCGTATTTCTCGAGGCCCGAGCTCACGAGGGCGTCCCGTCCGAAGAGCTTGGCCACGCCGATGACCATGAGACCCGCGAGGGCGCAGAACGCGTAGGCGAACCAGGTCACGTAGCACTGGCTCGTCTTGGCCATCTCGCCCGGGCACATCTCGCAGGCGGGCATGTCGTGCTTGCGCTTCGTCGCGGTCTCGGGATTCCAGCCGGCCGGACGCCATCCTTCCGGCGGATAGATCATGAAGACCGAGCCGATCGAGACGAGCACGGCGAACGCGACCCCGTACGCGAGGAACACGTTGAGCACGCCCATCGTGTCGAGCAGATGCCCCCACGCGCCCGCGAGCTGCACCCACAGGAGCGCGCCGAAGCCGAATCCGGCGACTGCGATCCCCGTGATGAGCCCCTTCTTGTCCGGGAACCACCGCATGCCGACGGCGATCGGGTTCACGTACGCGAGCCCGATGCCCGCGCCGCCGAGAACGCCGATGAAGATGAGCTGCGTCGCGAAGCTCCGGCCGAGAAGACCGGCGAGTATATATCCCGCGCCGAGAACGAGCCCGCCCATAAGAGTGACCTTGCGAGGGCCGATCTTGGCCTGCAGCCTGCCCGCGAACGGCATGAGCGCGGCGAACATGCCGAGGCCGACCGAAAAGATGATCTGCGTCTGCGTCGCGCTGAATCCGAACGCGCCCTCGGGATCCTGAAGCACCGTCGTGAAGACGCTCCACGCGTAGATCGCGCCGAGGCACAGCTGCACGAGAAGCGCTCCGACGACCACGAGCCAGCGGTTCATTACCTTATCCTGAGCCACCTCGAACCTCCCGTTGAATGAAAATTATCCCTTTGAGTAACACCGCCGGGCGGGCTTGTCAAATGCTATTTATAAAGGCAATTGCGGCGCTCGCGACGGGGGCGTTTTCCCTTGAATGCGCTGCAATCATCGAATATATTCAATGGCCGAACGTCGAAGCGCCCGGGCCGAACGGCGGATCCTTCGAAGCGTCCGCCGAACAGGGAGGTTGGCCATTTTTTCGTCCATAGGGAAGCTGCAGGCGGCCATCAAGAAAGGCGGCATCAAGCAGATCGATCTCAAGTTCACCGACCTCTTCGGGCGCTGGCACCACCTCACCGTGCCCCCCTCGCGCGTCGGAGAGGCGCTCTTCACGAAGGGCGTCGGCTTCGACGGATCGAACTTCGCGGGGATGTCGGCCGTCGAGAAGGGCGATCTCGCGCTCATACCCGAGCTCGACACGGGCTACGTCGATCCCTTCCGCGATGAGCCGACGATCTCCTTCATATGCCGGATCGCCGAGGCGGACACGAAGGCGCCCTTCTCCCGCGACCCGCGCTCGATCGCGCAGGCGGCCGAGCGGTATCTCAAAAAAAC
>JAGUZZ010000237.1:0-4395 GCA_020060525.1 bacterium
GCCGCGGCGGCGCCGCCGCGGGGCCTCGTCCGCGCGCTTCGCCGACGGTATTCCTCGAGCGAATCGAGGAGCGATCCGCGCTCCGCGCGGTTCCCGGGCTGAACGACGACCCCCGCCGGCTTGTCTAGGACGAGCACATCGTCGTCCTCGTGAAGCACCCGGATATCCCGCCCGATAACCGCCGCGGGGCGGAGCTTTTTCCGGGCCGCGGCAGCTGCGCCGGCCGCGGGAAGTTTCACGGCCCTTTTTCCCGGGCCCCGTTTCGGCTTCGTCGCGGGAGGAGGCGAGGCTTCGTCGGACTCGGCGATGTCGATCGAGACGACGTCCCCGCCCTTGACTCGAGCCGCGCCGCTCGCGCGTTCGCCGTTGAGGTAAATGAGCCCCTTGCGAAGCAGTATCTGGATGACGCCGAAGGGCGTGCCGGGGATGTGCGCCCGAACGAAGCGGTCGAGCCGCGATCCCTGCCAGTTTCTCGTGACGTCGATGCGCTTCACGGAGACGCTCCGCCTCCCCCGGCGGCGGCCGCTTCGCCGCCGTCTCCGCCGCTCGTGTCGCCGCCCGCCCCGCCGTCTCCGGCCGTCCCGTCGATCCTCTCGACGCGCATGACCTTCGGCGATTCCCCCGAATACGATATGTAGAGGCACGGCGCGTGCCTCTCGGCCTCCTCCCGGGAGGCCGCCGCGACGACGGTCCTGTCCGGGCGCTCGAGAATGATCGCGTCGGCGAGATAGTCGAACGCCATCGGCGGATTCTCGACCGCGATGGTCGTCGCGTCGGGGCGCGCGTCGCTCTCCTCGACGACCGCGGCGACGATCTCGCGGTAATACCCCGTGAACTCGTCCCACTTTCGTTCGAGGCGGTGCGTCCGCTGCACGTAGCCCGCCGCGATGAAGAGGAAGAGAGCGCCGGCGAGCGCCTGCCGCGCCCGCGAGCGCCCGCGCTGGATCGTCGAGAGGAGGATGACGACCGCGAGTGCCGTTCCGGCCGACGAGAGGTAGTAGTAGCGGCTCTGGCTGAACGAGACCGTCGAGAAGAAACGGTAGCGGAAGAGGGCCGCCGGCGCGAGCGCGAGAACCCCCCACGCCACGGCGACGTTCATGGCGAACGATCTGCGCGCGGCGCGGCCCGCGAGGACGAGGAGCGCGGCGAGCGGCGCGGCGAGGATCTCCGGCATGAGGACTCCGGCGGGCTCGGGGATATTCGTGCCCGCGGGATAGAGCAGGGAGAAGAAGGGCCACGGGTAGAGCTGATAGAGGAATCCGCCCGCGACGTTCCGGAGGGCGTGGGCGCCGGGCCCCCAATTTTCCCTGAAGAATCCGCCCATGAAGGCGTGGCGCAGGAGGAGATACAGGACCGAGACCGCGGCGAGCGCCGCGAGCGCCCGGCCGTCGATTCGCGGCCCGTCCTTCCTCCGGCGCGCGAGGGCCCAGACGAGAGAGACGATGAGGAGACCCGCGATCGCCTCCTCCTTCGACGCGAGCGCGAGAGCGAAGAGGGCGCACGCGCCGGCGGCGCGGAGGGGACCCGCGCGCCGCTCCGAGAGGAGCGCGAGGAGGGCGGCGAGCAGGAACGCCGTCGAGAGGAGCGTCGTCCGGGCGCTGATCCAGAAGACAGCCGCCGCGTGCACGCTCGTGACGGCGAAGAGCGCCGCCGCGGCGAAGGCGACGCGGACGCTCCCGAGAAGCTTCGCGAGAAGATGGAAATAGAGGATCGTGCAGAGCGCGTGAAGAGCGACGTTGAAGCCGTAGTGCATCGCGACGTTCCCCGGAGAGGCCTTTTCCATGAGCCAGAACGAGAGGTTCACGAGCGGACGGAAGAAGTCGACGACGCGGTACGCGAGGAGGTTTCGGGGCGCCATCTCGAGCCGCGCGGCGCGGAGCCACGAGAAGTCGTCGTTGAAGAGCCAGTTGTCGAGGACGCCTCTGTACGAGAGAAGGCAGAGGAAGAGGAGCGCGAGATAGATCGTCCGCCGCGGCGGGAAGTCCCTCGCAGGGAGAGCGCAAGCGGCGTCGCCGCTTTTCGTTTCGGCCGTTTTCCACATGGTTCGATGTCGCCCGGTCGCCTCCGCCGGCGTCCCGGCGCCGGCGACCACTCTACAGGCTGGATTTTCGCCGCAACAAGCATTATTTATCGTTGAGCCCGGCGCCTCGAATCGCTATGATGTGCGGGTAGCCGGCGCTTCGCGCCCGCACCCACACTTCCGCACAACTGGAGGAACATCGTGAGCGGGCTTTTCGGAGTTGTTTCCAGAACCGATTGTTCGGACGTTCTCTTCTACGGAACCGATTATCATTCGCACCTCGGAACGCAGTTCGGCGGCCTCGCCGTGTACGGCGAGGATTTCGTCCGGCAGATCCACAACATCGGCCAGAGCCAGTTCAAGTCGAAGTTCCACGACGACCGGGCGCGTCTTCGCGGCACGAAGGGGATCGGCGTCATCAGCGCCCTCGACGAGCAGCCGATCTACATCCGCTCCCGCTTCGGCCCGTTCTGCATCGCGACGGACGGCTTCATCGACAACGCCCGCGACCTCGCCGACGAGTTTCTCGCCGCCGGCGGCTCCTTCAGCGAGTTCGGCGCGGGAGGCAACGTCAACCTCACCGAGCTCGTCGCGAAGCTCATCACGCGCGGATCGAGCATCGCGGACGGCATCGACCGCATGTTCGAGGCGATCGACGGCTCGTGCTCGCTGATGCTTCTCCACGAGGACGGCGTCTACGCCGCGCGCGACCGCCTCGGCTACTTCTCGCTCGCGATCGGCCGACGCGAGGGCGCGTGGGCCGTCGCGACGGAGACGAGCGCGTTTCTCAACCTCGGATTCCGCGTCGAGAAGTACCTCGAGCCGGGCGAGATTGTGCTCCTCACCGAGCGCGGGCTCACGCAGGTGCGCCGGGGAGCCGAGACGAATAATATATGCGCCTTTCTCTGGATCTACACCGGCTTCCCGACCTCGAGCTACGAGGGGATAAACGTCGAGGTCGTGCGGGAGCGCAGCGGAGCGGCGCTCGCGCGGCGCGACCGCGACATCGAGGTCGATCTCGTTTCCGGCATCCCCGATTCGGGGATCGGCCACGCGCTCGGCTACGCGATCGAGTCGGGAAAGCCGTTCCGCCGCCCCCTGGTCAAGTATACGCCCGGCTACGGGCGCAGCTACACGCCCCCCTCGCAGGAGACGCGCGATCTCGTCGCCAAGATGAAGCTCATCCCGAACGAGGAGATCATCCGGGGGAACCGGATCGTCGTCTGCGAGGATTCGATCGTGCGGGGCACCCAGCTCAAGAACTACACCGTGCGAAAGCTCTGGGAGGGGGGCGCCCGCGAAGTGCACGCGAGGCCCGCCTGCCCGCCGCTCATGTATCCGTGCCGGTTCAACCTCTCGACGCGAAGTCTCGACGAGCTCGCCGCGCGGCGCGCGATCCGCGACCTCGAGGGGCGCGACGTCGAGGACGTGTCGGCGTACGTCGATCATCGAACGGACCGGTACCGGCGGATGGTCGAGTGGATCGCGCGCGATCTCGAGGTGACGACGCTTCGCTACCAGACCCTCGAGGACATGGTCGCGGCGATCGGCCTCCCGAAGGAACGGCTCTGTCTCTACTGCTGGACGGGGGCGTACCCGGCGCCCTGGAAACGGCCCGAGGAGCGCCGCGAAGAGAAGCCCCCCGCGTCACGAACGATGGAACCGGCCGCGGCGGAGAGGTGACGAAATGGCGGTGCGCGACATACTCCTGCTGGGAAACTCCCTGCTCTACAAGGAGTCGGAAAAGGTCGAGCGCGACGAGCTCGAAAAGCTCGAGCCGGTCTTCGAGGACCTGAAGGACACCCTCCTCGAATTCAGGGACGAGTACGGTTGGGGGCGCGCCATCGCGGCGCCTCAGATCGGCGTCTTCAAGCGGATCGTGTACATGCACGTGAACCAGCCGATCGTGCTCATCAATCCCGTCATCAAGCTGCGCAGCAGGCGCAAGGTCGAGGTGTGGGACGACTGCATGAGCTTCCCCGATCTCATGGTCAAGGTGAAGCGCTACCGCCGGTGCAAGGTCATATACCGCGACACGAGCTGGCGGAAGCAGAGCATGTACCTCGAGGGGAAGCTCGCCGCTCTCATGCAGCACGAGATCGATCATCTGAAGGGGATTCTCGCGACCCAGCAGGCGATCACGAACAAGAGCTTTTCGCTGCGGAGCGAGCGGCCCGAAGGGAAGTAGCCTTCGGAACGGCGGGAGGTTCGAGCGGCCGGCGAGCGCGACTCGCCGGCCGCTTTTTCACGCGTGCTCTTCCTCGTAGCGTTCGAGCGCCGCGACGAACGCCGCGACCGTCTCTTCGTCGCGCGCGACGAGGGTGACGTCGGCGAGGCGCTTCGGCGCGTGGGAGGCGATCGCTTCGACGACGGCC
>JAGUZZ010000112.1:0-4602 GCA_020060525.1 bacterium
GCCGCCGCGCGCGAGGCGAGCACGAGCGCCTCGAGCAGAGAGTTGCTCGCGAGCCTGTTCGCCCCGTGCACCCCCGAGCAGGCGACCTCGCCGACCGCCATGAGCCCCTCGAGATCGGTCCGGCCGTCCATGTCCACGCGCACGCCGCCGCACATGTAGTGCGCGGCCGGCACGACGGGAATCGGCTGCTCGGCGATGTCGACGCCGAACGCGAGGCAGTTCTCGTAGACGTTCGGGAAACGTTTCCGCAGCCACTCGGCCGGCCGGTGCGTGATGTCGAGGAGAAGGTGCTTGTCGCCCCTGCGCTTCATCTCCCGGTCCATCGCGCGCGCGACGACGTCCCGCGGGGCGAGCTCGCCGCGCGGGTCGTACGATTTCATGAACTCCTCGCCGGCGAGGTTGCGAAGCCGCGCCCCCTCGCCGCGAAGGGTCTCCGAAACGAGGAAGGATTTCGCCTCCGGATGGTAGAGGCACGTCGGGTGGAACTGGACGAACTCGAGGTTCGCGAGCGACGCGCCCGCCCGGTAGGCCATCGCGATGCCGTCTCCCGTCGCGACGTCGGGGTTCGACGTATAGAGGTATATCTTCCCGGCGCCTCCCGTCGCGAGGACGGTGTGCGGCGCCACGATGGCGAAGATCGATTTCGAGCGGAGGTCGAGCGCGTAGCATCCCGAAACGCTGCCCGCGCCCGCGCCGTCGACGAGATCGATCGCGAGGCAGTCCTCGCGCACGGAGATGCGCGGGTTCGCGCGCACCGCGGCGAGGAGCGCCGTCTCGAGCTCGCGCCCGATCACGTCGCGGTAATGGACGATGCGCGCCGCCGAATGCCCGCCCTCGCGGCCGAGGGAGAGATCGTCGCCGTTTTCCGTCTTGCTGAAACGGACGCCGAGCTCGACGAGCTCCTTCACGCGCGCGGGTCCCTCCCGCACCACGATCTCGACGGCCTCCCGCCGGCACAGCCCCGCCCCGGCGGCGAGCGTGTCCGCGATGTGGCCCTCGAAGGAGTCGTCCTTGTGCGTCACGGAGGCGATCCCGCCCTGCGCGTAGTAGGTGTTGCTCTCGGCGAGCGAGCGCTTCGTCACGACGAGGACGTCGGCGAACCGGGCCGCCTTGAGGGCGAAAAAGAGCCCGGCGGCGCCGCTTCCGAGCACGAGAACGTCTGTCCGGACGGTATCCATCGAAACGCCTCCTCGAGGATGAGTTATCATAGGAAACGATACCCCCCTCCGCAACATAAACAAATGCAATATGCACTCCGCGGCCGGGCGGGGCGCTCGGCGGCGGCGACCGCCGTTGTAACGCCTTGCCGCTGAGTATGTTGCGCTTCAGGCGGCGGGGCGGGTCTTGGCACAATCATTGCGAAGGTAGAGCTACGACACTATCGAGATGCCAGTTACATTGGAGGAGGTTACCCGATGTTCAAACCGATCCATCTCATCGCGTTCGCATCCGCGCTGATCGCCGCGGCGCTCCTCATGAGCTGCACCGACGAAACGAACTACGATCAGCGCACGGTCGTCTACGTGGCGAGCATGAACGACGACGCGCCGTTTCTCTGCGACGTCCTGAATCAGGGCGACTCGCTCTACGAGCGCGACGGCGTGACGTACAAGACCGACGACGACTACATCTCCGAAGACCACATCAAGGTCGTGTTCCACAACAAGCCGTACAACGGCATACTCGATCCCGAGAACGGCTCGCTCGGCGATTTCCTCGTGACCGACTACGACGTGGCGTTCACCCCGTTCGGCTCGGCCCCCGTTCCGGTGCCCCCGTTCTCGGGGAAAACGAGCATCCTCGTGCCGGCCGGCGAGCTCGTCGAGGGGTACATCCTCCTCGTGCCCTTCGGCGCGAAGAACGTCGATCCGCTCGTCGGCATCATGTACACGGCGACCGAGATCATGACGATCGCGACCGTCACGTTCCGCGGCCACGAGATCATGACGGACCGCGAGGTCAGCTTCGGCTCGGGCATCACGGTGAACTTCGCCGATCCGCTCCTGACCCGGAGCCAGCAGAGATAGCGTCTCAGGGTAACCGATTCGATCAGATAGATTCGCGCGGGGAGCCCGTCACGGGGCTCCCCGCTTTTTTCATGCGCCGAGCCCGACGAGCGGGAGCAGCCTCTCGACGTCCGATATCCGCATCTCGATAGCGAGCGCGTAGACGAGCGCTCCGGGCGGGAAGAGATCCGCCGCCTTCACGAAATCCTTCTCCGTCGTGATGAAGAGCGCCTCGGGTCCGCCCGCGCGCGCGATCTCCTCGATCTCCGCGACGCGGTAGCGATGATGATCCTCGAAGCGGAAAGCGGCGCGCGGGGAGGCGCCGAGCGCAACGGCCGTCTCCTCGAACGGCTCCGGACGCGCTATCCCCGAGAAGAGAACCGCCTCGCGCCCCGCGGCGAACGAGAGCGGCTCGCGCGAGCCCCGGCGTCCCGCGAGGTACGCGGCCTCGTGCCGCGCGAAAAAGACCGGCTTCCCCTCGACGTATCGCCTCGCCTCCTTCGGCACGCGTTCCTCCCGGGCGCGCGTGAATATGACCGCGTCCGCGCGCCTCGCGGCGCCGGGGAGCTCCCGCAGGCGTCCCGCGGGCACGAGGAGCTTATCCTCGAACGGGCGCTCCCAGTCGAGCAGCAGCACGTCGAGATCCTTCGCGATCGAACGATGTTGATACGCGTCGTCGAGCAGGATGTGCGTCGGGGCGAAGAGCCCCGCGGCGAGGGCGGCGCCCCGCCGCCTCCTCGCGTCCGTCACGACGCGGATGCCCCGCGCGACGTAGGATGCGGCCTCGTCGCCGAAAAGCCTCGCGATTCCCGCGGCCGCTCCGGCCGGGCCCGGGACGCACGTCCCCCGCCCCTCCATCGCTCCGCCGTAACCCCGCGAGACGACGACCGCCGTGCCGCCGCGGGCGACGATCGCCCGGGCGAGCGCGACGACGCAGGGCGTCTTGCCCCCTCCCCCGGCGGCGATGTTTCCGATCGATACGACGAACGGGCGCTTCCCCGATGCCGCGGGCGGCATGGAGCGGCTCCCCGCGGCAGACGCCGCGCGGCCCGCCGCCCACGCCCCGGCTCCGTAGAGCCCGGCGAGGAGGAGGCGCAG
Organism: bacterium; assembly: GCA_020060525.1. Taxonomy (GTDB): domain Bacteria; phylum Krumholzibacteriota; class Krumholzibacteriia; order Krumholzibacteriales; family Krumholzibacteriaceae; genus SSS58A. The sequence goes on from JAGUZZ010000112.1 coordinate 3,105, forward strand.
CGGAAAGAGAACGCGCCACGCCCCCGCGCCGCGCGCGAACTTCATCCAGAGGGGATATCGCTCAACGATCCTCATGCGGCCACACATCCGATCCGTCGTACCCGAGGCTCCGGTCGAGCTCCGCGGTGAGCTCGCGAAGATGGCGCTCGAGCCTCAGGCGGAGCTCCTCGCGCTCCCCGGTTCCCGCCCCCTCGGGCACGACGAACGGTTCGCCGTAGGCGACGACGACCCTCGCGAACGGATACGGGAGCTGGAACCGGTCCCAGGAGCGGAAAAGCCGCCTCGGGCGCGCGGCGTTCGATACGGGCACGACGGCGCTTCCCGTCATCCTGCCGAGCTCGACCGCCCCCTGCTGCACCACGCCCCGCGGGCCGCGGGGCCCGTCGATCGTAAGGCCGACGTCGAGACCCTCGCGCAGCACGCCGGCGAGGTCGCGGAGCGCCGCGGCCCCTCCCCGCGACGTCGATCCCTTGAGGTGGCCGAACCCCAGACGCTCGATCGTCTTCCCCATGAGATCGCCGTCGGCGTGGTGCGAGGCGAGGACCTGCACGCGCCGTCCGCGATGGGTATAGCTCAGAACGAGGAGCCGCCCGTGAAAGAACCCGAAGACGACCTGCTTCGAGAGCGAGCGTGCGCGCTCGAGCCGCTCGACGCCGCGCCACTCGACGCGCCACGTCGCGCCGACGGCCCGTATGAAGAGGGCGCCGAGCCTGCTCGCGATCCCGGGATGGACGCGCAGCTTCATGTCGCTCCCCGCCCCCCGCCGGCGGTCGCGCGAACGGCGTCGGTCCCGCTCTCCCCGCCCGCCATCCGGAGCGCGATGCCGGCGATCCGCCCGACGCCGCCGTCCCCGCCGAGGCGCTCGCGAAGATCGAGGAGCCCGGCGGAAACCCGGCGGTACTCCTCGGCGTCGCCGAGAAGCCGCGCCGCGGCGTCCGCTATCCGCCCGGGCGTCGCCTCCCCCTGAATGAGCTCCGGAACGAGCGCGCGCCCCGCGAGCACGTTCGGCATCGCGATATGCGGCACCCGGACGAGAAGCCTCCCGAGCCGGTAGTTGAGCGGCGAGGTGCGGTAGCACACGACCATCGGCGTTCCCGAGAGCGCCGTCTGGAGCGTCACGGTCCCGGAAACCGCGAGCGCGAGCGCGCTCCGCGCGAGAGCCTCGACGCCGTCCCGCGCGACGCCGAAGTAACCGCGCATGCCGGCTTCGACTGGCGCGGCGCTCTCCGGGATCATCGGCGCGAGGCCGGTGAGAAATCTCGCTCCGGGAAACCTTTCGTGGAGGATGCGCGCGGCCTCGACGAACACGGGGTATATCCGCCGGAACTCCTGCGGGCGGCTTCCGGGAAAGAGCGCGACGGTGAACGGGTCGTCCGGCCGCGCGGGGGCCGCCTTCGGCGCCCCAGGCGACGCGATCTCCTCGAGCATCGGGTGCCCCGCGAAAACGGCGGGGATGCCGGCGCGGCGGTAGAGCTCCTCCTCGAACGGGAGGATCACC
>JAGUZZ010000025.1:0-11003 GCA_020060525.1 bacterium
CTTGAACGCTTTGGCCGGCGCGCCGGCGGCTTCGGCTTCGGCGTCGATGCATCCGCCGTGATCGTGGTCGGGGCGCGCGACCTCCGGAGAAGGCTCCTCCGCGGGCGCCGGGCGGCACGAGTGGTCGTGCGGGCCGTGCAGAGGCTCCATTCTCACGAGGCCGTCTCCGCCTTCGCAGCGCACGGGTCCTCCAGGAAAGGCCGCCCCCGCGAGCGCGTGGGCGACGAGGACCGCGATACCCAGTGTCGTCCGTAGTGTCATATCGTTGAAAAAGATAACACCCTGCGCCCCCGAAGTCAAAGCCGGCGAAGCCGGCCGGGCGGAGGCGGCCGGGCCGAGCCGGCCGGGTGGAGCCGGCCGGCCTCGACATCTCGGGGAGCTTTTCGGCCGGGCGGGTGTATAATGTCGCATACAAGGAGGTGCCCGCATGAAGCGTTTCGTGTTCGCGTTGGCCGCGGCGGCTCTCGTCGCCGCGTCGGCCGGCGACGCTGTCGCGGCCGAGGCAAACAAGGACGTCGAGGCCGTGAAGAAGGTCATCGAGGAGGCCTACGTGAACGGCATCCACGTGAATCGCGACGTCGAGGCGGCCCGCAAGGGCTTTCATCCGATGTTCGTCATGTTCTCGCTGCGAAACGGCGAGCTTTCGAAGACCTCGATCGACGAGTGGACGGCCGGTATCGAGAAGGCGAAAAAAGAGCGCCCCGATCAGGCCATGCCCAAGACGACCCACGAGTTCACGATGGTGGACGTCGCGGGGGACGCCGCCGTGGCGCGGATCGAGATTTTCAAGAACGGCAAGCACGTTTTCACCGACTACATGTCGCTCTACCGCTGCCCGGACGGGTGGAAGATCGTCGGCAAGGTGTTCCACAGGCATCCGTGACCGGACGGGGCGCCATTTCGGCGCGGACAGGCCCTGCATGGCCGTCTTGAAAAGTCGGCCCGAGCAAGAGGTCCGAGCCGGCGGTTCGAGAATCTTCGCGCGCCCTTGACAGGGCGCGCGCTTTTCTGTATAAGGTATTGTCCAAGCTTGGCAGGCGATTAACCCCGGCATCCTCATAAGATGGCTCGGGGTTACGGTTTGTATGCCCGCGTCGGAGGGAATTCCGCCCCCCGATTGCGGGCAAATGGCATATGTTCCGCCGCCCGCGCTGGCGGCCGCGTGACGAAGGCGCGACCATGGCCGAGAACGAAAAGAGCGCGTCCCGCAAACGATACCCCGAGCTCGCTCCGTTCGGCGAGGCGATCAAGGTGGAGGAGGTGATCCTCCGCTTCTGGGAGTCGAACGGCATCTTCCGGCGCAGCGTCGAGGAGCGGCCCGCGGACGACCCCTTCGTCTTCTACGAGGGGCCGCCGACGGCGAACGGCCGTCCCGGCGTGCACCACGCCCTCTCGCGCACGATCAAGGACCTCGTCTGCCGCTACCGGACGATGCGCGGCAACCGAGTCGTCCGCAAAGCCGGCTGGGACACGCACGGCCTGCCGGTCGAGATCGAGGTCGAGCACAAGCTCGGTCTCGACGGCAAGGATCAGATCGAGCACTACGGCATCGCCGCGTTCAACGAGCAGTGCAGAAAGAGCGTGTGGACCTACCTCGACGAGTGGCACGAGTTCACGCGAAAGCTCGGCTTCTGGCTCGATCTCGACGATCCGTACATTACCTTCAAGAACGAATACATCGAATCGGTCTGGTGGATCCTCCGGCAGTTCTGGGATCAGGACATGCTCTATCAGGGGCACAAGATCGTCCCGTACTGCCCCCGCTGCGGCACGTCTCTCTCGAGCCACGAGGTGTCGCAGGGGTATGCCGACACGTCCGATCCCTCGATCTACATCAAGCTCAAGGTCGAGGGTGAGGACGCTTACTTCCTGGTGTGGACGACGACGCCGTGGACCCTCGTCTCGAACGCGGCCCTGGCCGTCGGCCCCGACCACGATTACGTGCGCGTCCGCAACAAAGGGGAGACGCTCATCCTCGCCGAGGCGCTCGTCGGCGTCCTCGACGGCGACACGGAGATCCTCGGGTCGGTAAAGGGGAGCGAGCTCGTCGGCAAGCGCTACGAGCCGTGCTTCCCGTTCTTCAAGGACGCGCCCGGCGCTTTCCGCGTCATCGGCGCCGATTTCGTTTCGCTCGAGGACGGCACGGGCATCGTGCACGTCGCCCCGGCCTTCGGCGAGGACGACTACAACGCCGGCAAGGCCGAGGGGCTCCCGATGCTCCAGCCGGTCGACGAGGCCGGGCACTTCACGGGCGAGGTGACGCCGTGGGCCGGAACGTTCATCAAGGACGCCGACCCCGAGATCATCACCGACCTCAAAAGGCGCGGGCTCCTCTACCGCAGCGGCAAGATCACGCACGCGTACCCGTTCTGCTGGCGGTGCAGATCGCCGCTCGTCTACTACGCGCGGCGCTCGTGGTACATCAAGACGACCGCCTTCAAGGACCTGCTCCTCGAGGCGAACTCGAAGATCCAGTGGATCCCCCCCGAGGTGGGGGCGAACCGGTTCACCGCGTGGCTCGAAGGGAACGTCGACTGGGCGCTCTCGCGCGACCGCTACTGGGGCACCCCGCTCAACATCTGGACGTGCGAGGGGTGCGGGAAACAGTACTGCATCGGCTCGGTCGAGGAGCTGCGATCGATCTCCGAGGCGTTCCCCGAGGAGTTCGACCTCCACCGGCCGTTCATCGACGACCTCGACGTCGGCTGTCCCGAGTGCGGCGCCCGCATGCGGCGCGTGCCCGAGGTGATCGACTGCTGGTTCGACTCGGGATCGATGCCGTTCGCCCAGTACCATTACCCGTTCGAGAACATGAACCTCTTCCAGAGCCAGTACCCGGCCGAGTTCATCAGCGAGGGCGTTGAGCAGTCGCGCGGCTGGTTTTATTCGCTCCTCGTGATCGGCGCGTTCCTCACGAAACAGAGCCCCTACCGGCGCTGCATGCCGCACGGGTTGGTGCTCGACGCCGAGGGGCAGAAGATGAGCAAATCGCGGGGCAACGCGGTATCGGCGAGCGACGTGCTGCACACGGACGGCGCGGACGCCCTGCGCTGGTATATCCTCGCGAGCGGCTCGCCGTGGCTCCCGAAGCGCTTCGACGCCGCTTCCCTCCGCGACACGGCGAACCGGTTCCTCGGCGCCGTGAGAAACCTCTACAACTTCTTCTCGCTCTACGCCGGGATCGACGGCTTCGAGCCGAAGGGCGAGATCCGCAGCTCGAACCTCCTCGACCGCTGGATCCTCTCGCGCTACAACACGACCGTCCGCGATGTCTCGACGATGCTCGACGCCTACGAGCTCACCCGCGCGGCGCGCGCCATCCAGACGTTCGTCATCGACGAGCTCAGCAACTGGTACCTCCGCCGAAGCCGCAGGCGTTTCTGGAAGAACGAGATGTCGGGCGACAAGGCCGCGGCCTACGAGACGCTCTACCGCGTGCTCGAGGGGGTATCGCTCCTCTCGGCGCCCTTTGTCCCGTTCCTGAGCGAGGCCGTCTACCTGAGGCTCCGCGGCAAGGCGGACCAGCTCTCGGCGGGCGAGGGTGGGGCGGCCGCGAATCCGGACGCGGCGAGCGTCCATCTCGCGCGCTATCCCGAGCACGACGAGTCCGTTATCGAGACGGAGATCGAGGAGAAGATGGCGGGTGTGCTACGGGCCGTCTCCGCCGCTCACGCCCTCCGCAACAACGCGCAGATCAAGGTCCGGATGCCGCTCGCCGAGATGTTCGTTCACAGCCCCTATCCCAAGGATACTGCGTGGCTCGGGAGCGAGGAGTTCGCATTCCTCGTGCGGGACGAGCTCAACATAAAGAAGATCACGCTCCTCGACGATCCGGCATCCCTTGTGAAATATAGAGTTAAGCCGGACTTCTCGAAGCTCGGAAAGCGGTTCGGAAAGGCGATGAAGCAGGCGGCGGGCCTCATCGAAGCGCTCGACGCCGCTTCCGTCAAGACTCTCCTCGCCTCGGGCGAGATTTCGATAGAACTCGATGGCAAAAAAGAGGTTATTGCGAAGGAAGAGGTACAAATCCTGCAAGAGACGGCCGAAGGATTCGCGGCCGGTTCCGACGGCGACCTCACGGTCATTCTGGATACGCGGCTCACGCCGGAGCTTCGCAAGGAAGGTCTCGCGCGGGAGCTCGTCAATCGCATCCAGAATTTCCGGAAGGACTCGGGGCTCGAGGTGAGCGACCGGATCGAGCTTGCGTACCGCTCGGACGGAGACATTTCCGTTGTTTTCGCCGAGTTCGGCGAGCATATTTGCCTCGAGACGCTCGCAGGAAAGCTCGTGGATGGGAAGCAGGACTGGCCGCACACGACCTCGTTCAAGGTCGGCGAGCAAACCGTGGAGTTGTGGATGAGGCGCATCTAGCGCCTCGCTCGATGCAAGGAGCGTTGAACGATGCCGGACAAGAAGACGCAGAAACCGAAAAAAAGATACACCAAGAAAGAGCTCGACCATTTCAAGCAGAAGCTCCTCGCCGAACGCGAACGGATTCTCAAGGAGCTCGGCCGGATCGAAGAGGCGCTCAACGAGGCCTCGGACGAGACGGAGGCGGCGAAGCAGTCGTATTCGAACCACCTCGCCGATCTCGGCACCGACTACATGGAAAAAGAGAAGAACTACTACTACGCCGATCAAGAGGGCGCGTATCTGCGCGCCATCGAGGCGGCTCTCGAGCGGATACAGCGCGGCGAATACGGCATCTGCTCGGAGTGCTCCGATCTCATCTCCGAGAAGCGCCTCGAGGCGGTTCCCGCCGCCGAGCTCTGCATCAACTGCAAGGAGAAGAAGGAGAAGCTCGAGCGGGGAGGGCGCTGAGCGATGCTCTTCTTCGCGGTCGCCGCGCTCGTCGTCATCCTCGATCAGGCGTCGAAGCGCGTCGTCTGGGAGACGTTCAAGTATCAGGGCGGCACAGACGTCATCGACGGGGTCCTCCGCATCACCCTCAGCAAGAACAAGGGCGCCGTTTTCGGCATCCTCTCCAACGTCAAGAACCTGCTGCTCGTCGTCACGATCATTTCGATCGGCGTGCTCATCTACTTCGCCTACCGCATGCGGTTCGCTCCCGCGCACAAGCGCATCTATCTCGGGCTCATCCTCGGCGGCGCCTTCGGCAACCTCATCGACCGGCTCGCCGCCGGCGAGGTGCTCGATTTCATAGACATGGGGATCGGCGCGTATCGCTGGCCTACGTACAACGTCGCCGACATCGCGGTCACCGTCGGAGCCGTCCTTCTCATCGCGGGGTATATGCTGAACCCCGATTCCCACCGGGACGACATCGCGCCGCCCCCGCGGGAAACGCCGTGACGAACCGAACCTCCGTCTCGTTTCTCGTCGACGAGGACGACTCGGGCTCGCGCCTCGACGCCTACCTGAGCGCCCAGCTTCCGGAGCTTTCCCGCTCCCGCGTGCAAAAGTCGATCAAGGCGGGCGAGGTGATCGTCGACGGCGAGCCGGCGACGAAGCCCTCGCGCAAGGTCGGCGAGGGAGAGCGGATCGCTATCGCGTTCAGCCCCCCGAAACCGGTCGAGATCGCCCCGGAGAAGATCCCGCTCGACATCGTGTACGAGGACGAGCACCTGCTCGTCGTCGACAAGCGGGCCGGCATGGTCGTCCACCCAGCCCCCGGACACGAGACGGGGACGCTCGTCAACGCCCTGCTCGCCCATTGCGGCAACCTCTCAGGGATCGGAGGGTACCTGCGGCCCGGCATCGTGCACCGGCTCGACGCCGACACGTCCGGCCTCCTCGTCGTCGCGAAGGGGGACGAGGCGCACATCGCTCTCGCGCGCGATCTCATGGAGCGGCGCGTGAGCCGAGTGTACGAGGCGATCGTCTGGGGGGCGCTCCCCGAGGCGGGCGGCGTCATCGATCTCCCGATCGGCCGAAGCCCCGCGGATCGAAAGAAGATGGCGGTCGTCGAGAGCGGGGGCAAGGAGGCGCGCACCGCCTACTCCGTTATAGACACCCTCGGGCCCTTCCAGTATATTAGGCTCAAGCTCGAAACGGGGCGAACCCATCAGATACGTGTGCATCTCTCGCGGGTGGGGCACCCCGTTCTCGGAGATCCCGTTTACGGCGGCAGGCGGACGAGCTGGGGCGGCTTTTCGGGAGACGCCGCCCGGATCGCCAAGAAGGCGCTCGCCATGATCGACAGGCAGGCGCTGCACGCGAAGGAGCTCTCGTTCACCCACCCCGCGATGGGTGTGGTCGTGTCGTTCTCGGCTCCATTGCCCGCCGACATGGCCGCGGTCCTCGAGTTCCTCCGGAAGGCGTAGGCGGAGGGCCGGCTCCGCCGGGGGATGGAACGATGCGGATAGTGACGCGGGAGAAGGACGGCGTCGTCATTCTCGACCTCCAGGGCAAGCTCATGGGGGGGCCGGACGCCGAGGTCTTCAAGGCGACGATCCACAAGCTCCTCGAGGCGGGTCGGAAGAAGGTCGTCGTCAACCTGCACGATATCGACTGGATCAACAGCACCGGGATGGGGATCCTCATTTCGGGGTACACGACGATGCGCCGCAGCGGGGGAGACCTCCGGCTGCTCAACGTTTCGGACAAGATACAGAGCATCCTCTACGTCACGAAGCTCAACATGATCTTCAAGTGCTACGGAGACGAGAACGAGGCGGTGGAGAGCTTCGAGACTCCATGACGCCGCAATCGCGAAACGAGTGAAGGGAGCGAGCCCTCATGGCCGGCACAGTCGTCATCGAGTTCCCGAGCGATTACAAGTTCCTCAACGTCGTCGATCTCGTGTGCGGCGAAGTGGTGGAGGGGCTCTGCTGCTGCCGCGAAGAGGCGAACGAGATCGCGATCTCGGTCATCGAGGCGTGCACGAACGCGATCGAGCACGGGAATCGCGACTGCCCCGAGGAGAACGTCCGGATCGTGTTCCGGTGCGAGCCCGGCCGTCTCGTCGTCGAAGTCGAGGACCACGGGAAAGGGTTCGATTTCAAGAGCTACCTCGAGCATATCCCCGATCCGTCGGATCTGCAGCACCTGCGGGGACGCGGGATCTACATCATGAAGAACATGATGGACGCGCTCCGCTTCGAAACGAAGCCCGGCAACGGCATAAAGGTCACGCTCGAGAAGAACCTGCGCGAACAGCCGCCCGAGGGCGGTTCCGCGGAGGCATAGCGGCGGCGGACCGCTCCGTCCGCCCGAACCGACGCCGGGAGTGATCTCGATGGGCGCCTCCTCCGTACTCGCATCGTTTTATTTCGTGAGCGGCATCGTCATGTTCTTTCTCGCCGTGACGATCATCCGCCAGACCGGGCGGAGCGCCGCGAGCTGGTTCACCGCACTCGTCCTCTTCTTCGCGAGCTTCGGGCCGCTGCTGGGGGCCGTCGGATACCTTCTCGAGATCAACCCGCGGGAGGGGACGCTCCTCCTGAAGAACCTCACGGCGAGCTTCGCGTACGTGTGGGAGTTCTTCTTCCCGTCGCTCGTGCTGTTCGCGCTCGTCTTCCCGCGCCGCCACCGCGTCTGGGGCTTCATACGGCGGTTCGTGTGGGTGCTGTTCCTGCCGCACCTTTTCCACCTCGTGCTCCTCATATTCCTCATCGGGCGCGTGAACCCCGCCCGGATGTTCCGCAGCGTCGCGGACATGCCCGTCTCGATCGGCGCGGCGAGCGCCTTTTTCCAGCGGCTCTCGCAGCTCCTCAACGTGTTCATGGACCTGCTGTTCCGGGCGCACATGCAGCTGTTCACCGTCGTGAACGTCGCCTACGCCGGCTTCTCGCTCCTCATCCTCGTCGGCGCCGCCCGCTCGGATATCCCGCCGCGCGTGAAGCGGCAGGTGTGGATACTCATCGGGGGGCTGGGCCTGTGCATCGTCGTCTTCTCGCTCGCGCGGCTCGTGTCCGTTCTCGAGTGGTTTCCCGGGCACGAGGACGCCTCGATCGCCTTCATCAACGCCGCCCTCGTCATCGGAGGCGGCTCGATCGCGTACGCGATCGTGCGCCACCATTTCCTCGGGCTTCGCATGATCGCGCGCCGGGGCATCCTGTACGTCGCCGCGGCGGCGATCTTCGCGACGGTGTACCTCGTCATCATCCGGCAGATCACCGCGTTCTTTTCGCGGTTCTCGGGCGGCCGGGTCGAGATCCTCGAGACGGCGTTCATCGTCCTCTTCATCGTCGCCTTCCAGCCCGTGCTCGCGCGGGTCGAGGAATGGTCGGAGCGCGTCGTCATGCGCGAGCGGCGGGATCCCCGCTCGCGGATGCGGGTGCTGAGCGGCGAGCTCCTCACGATGATCGACGGAAAGGTCATGCAGGAGCGCGTCGGCTCGGAGCTTCGCGACGTGTTCGAGACCGACGAGGCGGAGCTCGTCATCGTCCACGACCTGCTCGACGAATACGAGGGGGACCCGGGCCTTCGCCGCGCCGTCGACGTCCTCTGCGGAGCGGGGGAGCCGATGCTCCGTTCCGATCTGCTCGAGTCGCTCGGCGTCGAGCTGCCGCGGAAAGGGTTTCTGAAACGCGGCGCGAAACGCGAGATCGACGCCGCGGTCGCCGCTCTGCCGCCGGGGGCGAAGCGGCTCGCCCGCTACGATCTCCTCGTTCCCGTCATGCACGACGTCGAGTGCGTCGCCGCGATCCTCCTCGGGAGCCGCCGCGAGCACGACCGGTACAACTCGGAGGAGATCGCGCTCGTCTCGATGCTCGCCTCGCAGGTCGCCTCCTCGCTCCACAACATCGACCTCCTCAAGGAGGTCGTCGAGAAGCGCGTCATGGAGGAGGAGCTCAATATCGCGCGGTCGATCCAGCAGAACCTCCTGCCCTCGACGCCGCCGAAGCTCGACGGCTACGAGGTCGCGGCGCTGAGCGTTTCGAGCCAGCAGGTCGGCGGGGACTACTACGATTTTCTCCACCGGGAGAAGTACCTCGCGATCGCCGTCGCCGACGTTTCGGGCAAGGGCGTGCCGGCCTCCCTCCTCATGGCCTCCCTGCAGGCGACGCTGCGCTCCAACATGGACCGGATGGAGCGGCCGGTCGATCTCGTCTCCAAGCTCAACCGGATGATGGGCGAGGCGATGGCCGAGGACAAGTTCGCGACCCTCTTCTACGGCTGCCTCGACATGGACCGCAACGTCCTCGCCTACACGAACGCCGGGCACGTCTTCCCGATGTTCATGCGGGCGAAGGGAAGGCTCGACGCCCTCGACTACAGCGGCCTCATCCTCGGCGTCATCCCCGACTACGAGTACGAGCTCCACTCGCTCGCCTTCGAGATCGGCGACACGCTCGTCATCACGAGCGACGGGGTCACCGAGGCGGCGAACGCCGCCGGGGAGTTCTTCGGAGAGAAGGGGCTCGAGGATCTTCTCTCCACGCTCCGCGGCCGGAGCGCCGCCGAGGTGCGCGACGCCGTCGTCGACGGCGTCAAAAAGTTCACGGGGCCGAAGGGAGCGGGGGACGATCTCACGATCCTCGTGCTGAGGCGCACGAAGTAAGGCGGGGGCATGGAGCGGGAACGGGACGGCACGCGGGTGCTCGCGATCGATCCGGGCGGCCGCCGCGTCGGCCTCGCCGTGAGCGACGAGCTCGGCCTCACCGCGCAGGGGCTCGAAACCTTCGAGACGCGCGGATCGGAGGATCTTCTCGAGCGTCTCGGCACGCTCATTGCGGAGCTCTCGGTGGGGACCGTCGTCGTCGGCGAGCCCCGGTCGCTCGCCGGAGGCGAGATCGAGGGGACGGGCCGCTCGCGCGAGCTCGCCGAGGCGATACGCGGGCGGTTCCCGGTGGAGGTCGTCCTCGCCGACGAGCGGATGACGAGCAGGGAGGCGGAGCGGGTGCTCGCGGCCGGAGAGCGGCGCCACGGGAAAAAGGACGTCGACAAGCTCGCGGCGGTGCTCCTTCTTCAGAGCTTTCTCGACGGGAGATCGAAGGGATGAGACGGCTCTCGACCATGTTCGCGCTCGCGGCGGCCGCGCTCGCCATCGCCGGCGTGTACGTCGGCTTCCTCTACTACGGCGAGGAGCGGATCCCCGGCGCGGAGCGCGTCGAGATCAGGGTGCTCCCCGGCATGTATCTGAGCGACGTCGAGCGCAAGCTCGTCGAGGCGGACCTCCTCGATCACCCGCGGCTCTTCCGTCTGGTGGCGGTCGCGACCGGCCGGGACAAGAAGGTGCAGGCCGGGCGATACATATTTCTGCGGGGCCAGAGCGTCGCGCGCATGCTCGACAAGCTCGCGCGCGCCGAGTTCGAGATCACGAGGCTCGTCGTTCCCGAGGGGTTCACGCTGCGCGAGATCGCGAGGGCGGCCTGGCGCGAGGTCGAGGTCGACTCGGCGACGTTCCACCGTCTCGCCCTGAACCCCGATTTCGCCCGCGAGCTCGGCATCAACGCGCCGACGCTCGAGGGGTACCTTTTTCCGGACACCTACAACCTGAGCTGGCCCCTCACCTCGCGCGACGTCGTGCGGCTCATGGTGCGACGCTTCCGCGAGGTCTACGACGAGCACATCGCCCTCTACGCCAAGAGCACCGGCCTGTCGACGAACGAAATCGTGACGCTCGCCTCGATCGTGCAGGCCGAGGCGCAGCGAGCCTCCGAGATGCCGCGCATCGCGGCCGTGTACTACAACCGCCTGCGCAAGGGGCTCCGCCTCGAGGCGGACCCGACCGTGGCCTACGCCCTCGGCGGCGTGCGCCGCGGCCTGAGGTACAGCGATCTCAAGGTCGATTCGCCGTACAACACCTACCGGACGAAGGGGCTTCCGCCCGGGCCGATCTGCAGCCCGGGGCGAGCGGCCCTCGAGGCGGCCGTCCGCCCGCTCGAGGGCTGCGACGACCTCTACTTCGTCGCGGCGGGAGACGGCACGCACTTTTTCTCGCGCACGCACGACGATCACGTGAAGGCGAAACGGCTCGCGCGCGCGATGAGGGACACGATCCCCGATGCCACACCCGAGCCTCCGAAAGAGCCCGAAACGGGCGCCGGCGAGACGCCGTAAGGGCACGGCGGGCGCCGGGGCCGGAACGCCGCGGC
>JAGUZZ010000054.1:0-4202 GCA_020060525.1 bacterium
CGCGCCGCGGCGGCGCGAGCGGCGACAGCGCGAGGAGCGCGACCGCGAGCGCGAGCGCCAATCCAGCCTTATACATCGGTAACGCCCCTTTCACTGCTTGCGGACGACGACGCCCTCGCCCTTCAGGGTGAGCGGCTTGTCGATGACGAGCGTCGTCGCCGAAAAGGTGTTGTCGGAACCCGCCTTGAATATCAAGGTCGCGCCGCTGGGCGCTCCCGACACGGCCGTCTCGACGTTCTGGTACGGGCTGTCCGGAGTGCCGTCCCCACCCAGCGTCCCTCCGACGAACTTCACGACGTCCTTCGGGGCGAGACGCGTGGCGTGCTCCATACCGGCGGCGGGGCAGAAAAAGTCGAGAAGCTGCCAGCCGTCGACCGACGATCCGCCCCATCCCATGTTCACCTTGAAGCTTCTGTTCGGATCGGTGCTCTTGTCGTACCCGTAGACGATCCACGCGTGCCCGCACCCGCCGATCGCGAGCGGCCGGAGCCACGCGATCTCGTCGGTCATGGTATAGATGTTCGTCGAGTTGTTCACCGCGTCGCCGTCGTAGCGAAGATGCGCGGGCGCCCCTTCCACGATGAGCGGACACGACGCCGACGATCCCCTGATCCCGAACGTCGTGTTGACGGCGACCGCCGTGTGGTAGTTGATCTTCGCGACCTCTATGTCCCCGGCGTCGGGCGGGTCTTCGTGCCGGTCCCGGATGGCGCTCCAGTTGTAGGAAGCCCCGGTATAGTTGACCGAATAATACGTCGAATCCTTCGGCATCCTGTCGTAGAGAGTCTTCAGGGCCGTCAGGTACGCGGGGTGAATGTTCCGAACTAAGTTCGAATCCCCCTCGGCCATCGCGTAGATGCTCCAGTCCCAGCACCCGGACATGTACAGGCGGTTATTCGACGAGAGCCACGCGAGCCGTCCCGCCCAGCTCCAGTCTCCGTCATCCGTGATCTGCGGATCGGTCGCGAGGGGCGTGGAATCCCAGCTGCCGGCCGGCCGGCTTCTCGTGCGGTAGTAGACGCCGCTCGTCCCCGTGCCCGTATTCGGCCATTTCCAGTAATACATGATCTGGGCGAATGCGGTGGCGGGGCAGCCGACGATCGTGCGCTCGCCGAGGCCGTCGGGATGAACGGGGCACTGATCGTTGTAGGGATGCCCCTGGTGCCAGACGCTCGTGAGGGGGAGATCCATCATCGAGGGTATAACGGTCGTTCCCGCGGGGGCGAGCTCCTCGCGTTTCGGCGCGACGCCGGCCGCGAGGTCGGACCAGATCCTCGGCCGTTCGGCCGCCTCCCGCTCCAGCACGCCCAGCCTCGGATCGCCGTCCCGCTCCCATCCCCGCACCATCCGCGCGCGTTCGGCCATCTGCGAGAGGATGCACTGGAGGCCGGGATTCCCGGGTTCGTACATTCCCCGGGGCGAGTAGAAATAGACGGGAAGCAGGATCTCGTCGAGGCCGCACAGGCAAAAACCGCCCCCGGCGAGGCGCGCGACGTACGCCACGATCTCGCCGTCCGCGGCGTACGGCTCCATGGTCTCGACGACCGCGTCAGGGCGGGGGTCGCTCGCCGCGAATCGCACCCACGTCTCCACGGCGGCGCGCACCTCGGATTCGCGCATCGTTCTCGCCTCGAGATCCGGCGCCCCGAACGCGGCGCGGATGACGAGACACACCGCGAGGAAGACGGCGCGTCGCAGGACCGTTTCCGCGGGGGATTTCATCGTTGTCCGCATGACGTCATCGCCTCCCTTACTGCAGGCTCACGAGAACGAGCACGAGACCCCGGCCGCTCGCGAGCGGCGTCATCGCCTTGCCGAGAACCGCTCCCGGCGTCCGCGACGGATCGACGGCCTTCATCGCGTGCCCCGGCGTGCTCGAGGTCGTGAGGAGATCTCCTGGCTCGATGGGGCCGTTCGACGCGTCGGCCAAACAGTAGACGCGCCCGGTAAGCGCCACGGGATACCTCCCGTCGGCGATCGTGCCGGCCTGCGACATAACGAGCGCCGGTTCGACCTCCCCCGCCCCGCTCACGATCCCGGCGACGCAGCGGTCGTACGCCGCGTCGGCGATCTTGAGGCTTCCGGGCGACGCGGGATCGATCGCGAGAACCATTCCCTTCATGACGTCGGCTGCGGCCGTGACGTCGAACGGCTCAGCTATGTCGGATCCGCCGGTGAGCTTGAGAACGGTCGCCCGCACGACTCCCGCGACGTCGAGCTTTTCGGCGGGTTCCGTGGTGCCGACGCCGACGTTCCCGTTGGAGCTGTTGAGGAAGAGCCGCGTGTATCCGCCCGCGAGAAAGCGCATTCCCGGCTGATCCATGTACCCGAGGGGGTAGTATTGGATCGATCCCTCGACCGCGTCGCTCGCGTTGATGAAGTCGATGCGGCCGCGCCACGTTCCCGGGTCCGTCGCCGTGCTCTTGAGCTCGAGCACGGATCCGAGATAGCTCGTGGACGTGAGCCGCAGGTACGCCCGGGTGTCGCTGATCTCGAGCTTGCGGGCCGGGGAGGCGGTGCCGATGCCGACCCCCGTGCTTCGCATGCTGAGGATCGCCGCGTTGGCGGCGTAGCTCGGATCGGCGCCGAAGGAGAACGTGAGCCGAGACGAAGCCCCGGTCGTTCGATATATGCTCCATTTGTTCGTCAAGGCGCCGTCGACGATCTCTCCCATGGTGATGGCCGAGCCGTAGCTTCCGCCGGCGGTGCTGAAGAGGCCGAGCACGGCGTCGCTGTCGTCGAGGATGATCTGCTCGTTGTAAACCGCGGCGACCGGCAGGCCGACCGCCACGTCGGCGACGTGGAGCTTCCCGATGGGGGAATTGGCGCCGATGCCCGCGTTCCCAGAGACCGTCGAATAGACGTTGTTGCCCGACACCGTCCATCCGGACGGCGCGCTCCCGGCGCTCAGGGCCGAGTCGGCGACGGCGGCCTTGAACGCCCAGGGAACGGAGGTGATGCGCGTCCATGGCGACATCTCGGAATCGAGATCGACCGCGACGCTCAGCCAGCGGTCCACGCCCGAGGAAAAGAGGTCCACAGGAAGCGCCGTTATCGTTCCGAGTATGACGTTGAACAGACCGTCCGTGATCTGCACTCCGGTGTGCGTTTCGACCCAGAGGGGTCCCGCCACCGGGCTCGGAGCCGACATTGGATATATTCTGAACGTCAGATCGTGCGCGCCATCGATCGTGACGCCGCTCGCGTTCGTGACGACCCCCTGATAGTTGATGACCCGCGGAACCGCGGCGACGCCGACTCCATGCGCGCAAACGACGAAGAGCGCGGCGCACACGGATGCCATCGATCGACGGATTTTCATGGAGCACCTCCTGCGGAGCAGACGATGTCGAGAAAGGTATTTCGTTAATTATAGCACGAACGCGGGTATCCGCCGGAGCGGGATTTTCGGGCGAGCGGAAGGGCCGTCGGGAGGTTCGGATCGATCGCTCTTGGTCGATCGCATTTCGCGCGGAGATACGAGCTTCGTTCATGCCACAATCAAGTATTCTCGAAAATCGCCCCTCCATGAAGGAGGCACATCGATGACGCAATCGATCTTCGAAGCAGTCGGCAAGGGATGCGGAGGGGAGGCGACCTTAGCGATTTCGCGCTCTTCAGCGTTCTGTACCGGCACGCCTGTCGGTAGGAGAAAGAAACGAAAAACCGGGACGGCGGGCCCCAACCCGCCGCCCCGGCCGAACGTATCGGCATTCGCTCGCGTCGAATCCGCTTCTATATCGCGTTCAGCTTCCCGTTCCGGTACATGAAGCGGTCCCCCTTGATCTTGGGCAGTCCCTGGGGAACCGTGCACCCGGCCTTCGCGGCCTCCTCGGAGAACTGCGAGTACCGCGCGCAGTTGCTCCCGCCGTGCATCCAGAAGAGGCTCGCGGGATCGAGCCGGTCGACGCTCCACCACACGCCCTTCTTCATCGTTTCATGATCGCCGAAGCCGCATCCCGAGATGGGCACGAACGCGATGTCGATCTTGCGCCCGCAGCCGGCGAGGAACTTGATCTCGTCGGCGAAGACGCCGTCGACGTTCGCGTCGCGGTTGTGGAGATCGCCCGAATGCAGGATCGTGAGTCCGTCGACCGTCACGAGGAACGCCACGCCCGCGTCGGTGGAGCGGGCCGCGACGATCTCGATGCCGTTCACGTTTTTGGTCGCACGCGGGTCGATAATCTCGACCGCCACCGCCG
>JAGUZZ010000016.1:0-2785 GCA_020060525.1 bacterium
ATAGAAGCGTGGCGAAAGAGGGGTCTTCAACACTGGGCATGAGGAGGGCATCGTTCGAGGGGGCGACAGGAGAGTAGGTCCCACACCCTAGGGTAGCCAGTACACTGAGGGAGGAGATCGCCATCAGGATTCTGAGGGCTCTTTTCTTTCTACCACGCATTCTACCCACCTCCTCGGGGTATCACAGCCTCTTGTTCAACTGCCCGGTATAAAGGCAACCGAGGTGCCACGGGTCGCCCGCAGCTCCGACGGCAAGGACCAGAAACGCCCTAAAGAGGTCCAATAGCATGCTCGGCAGGCGCCGGGCGCGGCTTCATCTCGTTGCCATTAAACCGATTGCATCCGGTTCAGCCGCGGCCGAGAGAAAGTCGCTTTTCCTTCGAATCGGCGCACTTTTCATTGGCGCGGATGGTCCGACCGGGATCTCGTCTGGGGAATTTTCGTGATCAATGGGCGGGGAACATGAAGGCCGATGGCTGGCTCGTATCTATTTGCTTGTCAATTCTTCGATTGCGTCAACCGGCTCAAACGAGCCATTTTGGAGATTTCCCTTGGCGGCGACGGGATCTATTCCGAATTTTTTCAGCTTGTATCTCAACGTTCCTCTTCCTACCCGAAGAAGCCCCGCCGCGCGGGTGATGTTGCCCCGCGCGCGGGCCATGGCCGCCTCGACGAGCGCGCGCTCGGCGGCTTCCAGGGATATACCGCCGGGGGGCATATCGATGACGATTCGACCGGCTTCTTTCCTGATGGGGAGCGGAGTTCCCGGTGCTTCCCCCGAGAACGGGAAGTCCGACGGTTCGATCGTGCCGTTGACGTTGAGAAGCACGGCCCGTTCGACCGCGTTTATGAGCTCGCGAATGTTGCCCGGCCACGCGTAGCGCTCGAGGGCCTCGAACGTCTCCTCGGTCAGATTGACCGCTCCCTTGCTCATGCGGGCGGCGAAACGGCGGGCGTACTCGGCCGCGATGGGGCGAATATCCGCGCGGCGTTCCCGAAGGGGCGGGATATTGATTTCGACGACGTTCAGCCGGTAATAGAGATCCTCGCGGAATCGCCGCTCCGCCACGGACTTCTGCAGGTCGCGGTTGGTCGCGGAAACGACGCGCACGTCTACGGGGAGAAACCGCGTGCCGCTCAAGCGACGTATCACGCGCGAATCGAGGAATTTCAGCAGCTTCGCCTGAAGCGCGTAATCGATTTCGCCGACCTCGTCGAGAAAGATCGTACCGTTGTTGGCGCATTCGAAAAGGCCCATCTTCTCGGTCCGCGCGTCGGTGAACGCGCCCGGCTCGTAGCCGAAGAACTCGCTCTCGAGCAGGTTGCGCGGTATCGCCGCGCAGTTGACGTCGATAAACGGACCCTCGCGGCGCGGGCTCGCGAGATGCATCGCGCGGGCGAGCGCACCCTTCCCCGTTCCGCATTCGCCGGTGATCATGATGGAGGTCGTGTCGCTCTCAGCCACTTTGCGCGCGAGCGTGAGAACCTCGAGCATCCGATCGCTCACCCCGATGATCTCCTCGAAGCCGCCTCTCTCGCGAGTGCGCTTCTCGATGGCGCTGCGCCGCGTGCGTTTCCCGATGCCCTGCGCCGCCATCGCGAGGATCTGCGAGAGGTCCTCGGCGCGGTACGGGGCGTGGAGAATATGCCGGGCGCTGAGGATGAGCGCGAGGCGGTCGCCGGCCGGGTGATTCGGCGGAAGGAGGAGAACGATCTGCGTTTGGGCGTTCCGTTCCCGCCAGTCGCGAAGCGCCGGCACGCCGTCATTCGCGTCTCCCGCGCCGAAACCCTCGGGCACGGAGAGAAGAAGCAAATCGGGCGCCTTCTCCCTCTCGGCGGCGACGAACGAGGCGGTCGAGTCGCAGCGCTCCGCCCGCCATCCGCGCTCCTCGCTGATCTTGGCGAGACGCTCGCGGCTCTCGTCCTCGGCCTCTATAATGGAAAGATGGAGGCTCGACATAACGCGCTCATCCGTTCCTTCGCCACGCCGAAAAGGGTAATCCTCTATAAACGAGCAAGATGCGTGCCCTCGAGCGGGTGAGTATTTGAAAGAAACTCCGCGATTTGCTATGTTTTACGCGGCAATCGGTTATGCCCTCGAGCGTTCTCGAAAAGGGAGAAGAAAACGTGACGATACGCATGCGGCGCACGGCGCTCTGGCTCGGAGTCGTCCTCCTGGCCTCCGCGGGCTGCGGAAACGATACGGCGACCCTGACGAAGGATCCGCCGGATCTCGACGCGCTCTCTCCGCTGACGGTGGGGTTCGGAGACACGCTGACGATCACGGGCTCCGGATTCAACGCCGAACTGGCCGCGAACCGCATCGTTCTATCGTCGGGGCGATTCGACGATCCCGCCTCGCGCCGCGTGGTCGTTCCCTTCGCGGGCTCCAGGACGGAGCTTCGGGGCGTCGTCCCTGACGGCGCGTTCACGGGAAACGCGCGGGTCGAGGACACGGAGCCGCTGTCGGGGCTTCCTCTCGCCGTTCCTCAGCCGCAGCTGCCGTCGAACGCGATGCCGCTCGGCGTCCGGCTCTCCGCCGGCGAGGTCGGGAAGGCGTTCTTCTCGGGAACGGGCTACGATTTCTCGGCCGCCGCCGGGCCGTCGGGGGCGGACTATCTCGTCGTGCTCTTCAGCGACGCGGCGCCGCCCGCCGCTTCATGGACGTATACCTACCATATCGCGGCGGTCGGGAGCGCGGCGCTCATGGCTGGCGAGACGGCCGCGCCGGATCGAGGATACGCCGCCGCCGTCGAGGCGCCTTCGAGAAACGCGGGCGTCGCGC
>JAGUZZ010000151.1:0-6977 GCA_020060525.1 bacterium
GATACGCAGGGGCTCGACTGGTACGTGCAGTACCGCGAGAACGGCGCCAAATTCCGCGCGCATCTCGGCCACATCCCCATGGCCGACTGGCGGTTCACCGAGGCCGGCTGGGGACACACCTGGAATCGCGACGCGGACCACTGGTTCACGACGTTCAACGTCGGCTCGAGCTTCACCGTTCAGGACAAGATCGACGGCACGCCGATGGAACGTTCGTTCAACTACTGGATAAACTATGCCGGCCCCATGCAGTCGCAAGTGGACGTCACGGGCAGCGTTCTGTCGCGGCAGTACTACGGGAACCTCGACTTCGACTGGAACTCCGTCAACCTCTTCACGAAGATCTGCCCCGCGAAGCCCCTGACGCTCTACTTCGTCGGCCGGCTCGGGAGCAACATCGATTACGCGAACGAGAGGGAGGCGACGAGCCTCATGCTCGATCCGTGGTTCGAGCTCAAAATCGGCCGCAACGCTTCCATCGCCTTCGACCACACGGTCGAGCGTCTCGACGTCGAGGCCGGCCGGCTCTACACGGCCGCGGTGAGTCAGGCGCACCTCTTCTACCATTTCAGCAAGCGGGCGTTCCTGCGCTCCATCCTGCAGTACGTGCGCTACGACCGGAACGCAGAGCTCTACACATTCCCCGTGTCGTCGCTCGACGAGCGCTTCTTCACGCAGTTCCTCTTTTCGTACAAGGTCAATCCGCAGACCGTGCTCTACCTCGGATACTCCGACAACTACTACGGGGATCGCGCCGTCGATCTCACGCAGACCGACCGCACCTTCTTCGCGAAGATCGGGTATGCGTGGGTGATATAGCGGCCGGGGACCGTGTTGCGCGGCCCGGGACGGGGCGCTCCGCGCCCCCTTAATCATAACCCCTTAATATCATTGATTTTCCAAATGTAACCTGCTACAATCGTTCCCGCGATGAAACGACGACTCGCGGGGATTCTCTTGTTCTCTGCCGCGGCCGCGGCGGCCGGCTGCGAAGACCGGGTCGCCGCCCCCGCTCCGGAGCCGGTCGCGGACCTCGTCGTGAACATAGACCGCCCGCCGCTCATGGCCGGCGAGCAGCAGTACGGCCCCGTCGTCGTTTTCGGGTGGAGCGCCGCGGGGGAGACGGCGCCGTCCTTCACGCGACGCCTCTTGAGCGCCGTCGTCGACACGAACGGCGTCTACAACCCCGCGTTCGACGTCATCCGCGATCTCAACGACAACACAGCGCGCTACGACAGCCTGTGGAGCGAATGGCTGCCGTACGGCGCGCGGGACGATTCGGGCCGCGTCGCGATCGCCGGAGCGCCGGCGCCGCTCGTCCCCGGCCGGCACTACGTCTTTGCCGTGCAGGCGAGAGACGCCGCGGGGGCCGCGACGGACACGTTCGTCGCGAACGTGAACGTCCGCAGGTTCAGAATCCGGGCGTCGACGGGGCCGCTCCTTCGAATCTACGAACCGTACCTCGTCGGATTCAGGTTCATCGGGACGACGCTGCGCGTCGAGGAGCGGGAACTTCCGCCGGGCGTGCCGCTCTCGTTCAAGTGGCTCGCCGACGCCTCCGACTACCGCGGCGAGATCGCGGGATACCGCTACGGCTGGGACGTGCCCGATCCCGCTTCGTGGGATGCGCCGTTCATAGAGAATCTCACCTCCGCGCCGGCGGTCTCTTTCTCCGCGGGGACTCATACCCTCTTCGTCGAGGCGATCGACCGCGCGGGGGCGCGCGTTCTCGGCCGGGTGGCGATCCGCGTCGTGAGCTGGCCCATGGATCGAAACCTCCTTCTCGTGGACGATTTCGCGGGCGCGTCCGCGCCGTTCGCGGACTACGCCATGCCCTCCGAGGCTCAGGACGACGAGTTCTGGAGCCGCATCTGCGCGCGCGCCGAGGGCTTCGATCCCGCGCGCGACGTGTACGACTGCGCCTCGGCGGGGAACCAGCCCCCGCCGCATGCCCTTCTCGGCAGGTACAAGAACGTCGTCTGGAACTACTCGTCGGCGCAGAACGCATGGAGCTCGACGATCAGGTTCACGCCGGAGAGCCTCGTCGGGGGCGCGAGCAGATACCCGATCAACTATCTCTCGATCTTTCTGCTGCGCGGCGGGCACGCGTGGACGCTCGGAAGCTCGGAGGGCGGCGGCGGACTCGCCGCGATGCTCGCGTCCTCGGCGCAGATCTTTCCCATGAGCGTCGAGTGCGAGGTGCTCGGCAACCTCCCCTCGTGCGGAGGCCTGCGAAACGGCGCCTCGTCGATGGCGTACCGCGACTACTGCGTCACCGTGCTCGACAAGGTCGATGCGCGCTTTCGCTCGGGCGCGGGCATGCGCGTGAGGATCCTGGATCACCGGGACGTGCTCGTGCGCGCGCACGGCGAGCGGGCCGAACCGCTCGCGGCGGCGCCGCCGGCCTTTCCGGAGCGGCTCGATCTCTGGGAAGAGGTGATGAAGCCGGGGCGGCGGTTCAATCCCGACGACACCCTCGGCCCGGGAGGGCTCACGTACGTCGAGGCCTACGATCCCGCCTACTGGATGGCGGCTCGGGCCGCGTCGTCGCAGCTATGCTTCCGTCCCCTCTACCGGATGGAGGCCAAAAGCGGCGCCTCGCCCCTCGACGGCTGCGCCGTGGCTCTCCTGCTCGTGAAGCACGCCGATGTGAGACCGCAGGTGTCGGCCGGGATACCGGTCGCCGCGCCGAGCGTGCACTTCGGATTTCCCCTGTGGTTCTTCGAGCGGAGCGCCGCGGACAGCGTCGCCGACGCGGTCTTCGCCCGGTGGGGGATAGCGCGGACGCCCTGACGCGGCGGGAGGCGGCGTTGAAAAAGCTCATGCATCGCATACTGCACATTGCCCGCGCCTCGGCGCTCGCGGCGGCGGTCGTCCTCGCCGGGTGCGGCGGCGATTCGACGACGTCGCCCGAGAGATCGCGGCCCGAGCCCTTCGTCCTGGGAAATTACGTCGACATGACGCGCGAAGCGGGACTCTCTCTCGTCGATCGCGACGATTCGACGCTCGTGTTCGCCGTCTCGGGCGGGGCGCCCGAGCTCACGGCGGGGGATCTCATCGTCGGCTCCGAAGACGGCGGATATATCGGAAGGATCGTGTCAGCGCGGCGGGCCGGCTCCCGCTTGATCGTCGCGACCTCTCCCGCCTTCGTCACGGACGCCGTGATCTCGGGCGGCGCGGATACGTCGATAACGCTCCGTTTCGATTCGGGCGAATTGGCGGAAGGCGCCCCGGGCGGATCCCCGCTCCGGCTCGTCGAGGCGGCGCCGGGCGCGACCGTCTCGCCCGGAGGGATCAGCCTCGACGGCGTCGTGCTGCACGAGGGCCCCGCTCTCGGAGGCGATCTGTCGGCCGTGATTCAGCGCGGGAGGATCGAGTACGAGCCGGCGCTCGATCTCGGCCTGCGGTTCTCGCCGAAGACCGTGAGCGGCGCGCGCGCGGTCCTCTCGGGACGCTATTCCCTCGAGTTCGAAGCGCTCGTCGAGGCGGCCGCCCCGTGCTACGCGCTCAAGGGGATAACGATCGCGGCGCTCGAGCGCGACGTCGTGATGCGGATCGGAGGGTTTCCCGTCGCCGCGCGGATCACGCTTCGATACCACGCCTCGATCTATCTCCGCGGCGGGTTCGCGGGGACGTGCGCGATACGGGCGGCCGCGGCGGGCGATCTCGGGTTCGGCGCCTCGAGGAGCGGCGCCGAATGGACGGGAGAGGCGGTCGACGCCGTCGTTTTCGGCGTGCCGGACGTCGAGCTTCCCGATCACACGGAGACACGCGTCTCGATCGAGGTATGGCCCGCGTTCGAGATCGCGTTCTACCGGACTCCGTGCATGACGTCCTCCCAGCACGTCGCCGTCTCGTATTTCGAGTGGGACGGCGGCGCCCCCGTCCTCGAGTGGCAGAAGAAAGGGACGATCTACGGATACTTCTCGTTCGCCGCCGGGAGCCTCGACCGAAGGGACGTCGCGCGCTATTTCCCGCTCCCCGCGAGAAACGCGACGCTCGACGAGGGGCCGTACAAGACCGGCGAGTACATCCTCGTCGCGCAGTGGGGCCGCGCGGGAACGGGGGACGGAGAGTTCGGATATCCGAAAGGAGTCGCGGTCGACGGCGACGGATTCGTGTACGTCGTCGACAACGTGAACGACCGCGTGCAGCGCTTCACTTCGGCGGGAGTGTTCGTATCGGCGTGGGGCGGGACGGGTGCTGGCACGGGGCGGTTCAACGGGCCCGAGAAGATCGCGATCGACGCGGGCGGCGTCGTTTACGTCACGGACGCGGGCAACCGCCGCGTGCAGCGTTTCACCCGCGACGGCATATTCATTTCGACGTGGGGCGGCGAGGGGACGGGAGAAGGCGAGTTTCTCCATCCCTTCGGCGTCGCCGCGGGGGACGGGCTCGTCTGGGTCTCGGACAACCTCGCGCACCGCGTGCAGCGTTTCACCGCGGACGGCTCCTTCCTCTCGGCGTGGGGATCCCAGGGAAGCGGCGACGGAGAGTTCGACGGGCCCTCCGGCTGCGCGTACCGGGCGGGCGGCGGCCGGGTCGTCGTGTGCGACTGCCGCAACGACCGCGTCGGGCGTTTCCTGCCCGCGGGCGGGCTGGACGGCTGGTTCGGGGCGGGCGGAGCGGGGGACGGAGAGTTCCACTGCCCTTCGGACGCCGCCGTCGACGGGGCGGGATCGATCTACGTGTGCGATCTCGGCAACGACCGCGTGCAGATATTCTCGCCGTCGGGCGTTTTCGTCGCGAAGCTCGGATCGACCGGCTCGGGCGAGGGAGAGTTCGATCACCCCGAGGGGATCGCCGTCGACGCGCAGGGAAACCTCTACGTCGCCGACGGCCGCAACCACCGCATCCAGAAGTTCGCCCCGCGGTTTCGGTGAGCGGGGCCGGCGCGCGGAAGGCGGACGCCCGCGGTGCGCTTCGCCGCGGCGATAGTCCTCCGCTATACGGCGCAGGGCTTCTTCGTGATCTCGCCGATCTCGCGGCCGAACGCGCGGCACGCGTCGAGCTCCTCCGGCCTCGGCTGCCATTTGAACTTGATCGCGTCCTTCACGATCTCGACGCCCGCGCCCCGCAGGAGCTCCTCGACCTGCTTCGGCGCTTCGCCGCTCCAGCCGTACGATCCGAAGGCGGCGCCGATCTTGTTCTTGAACTTGAGCCCCTTGATGTCGGTCATGACGGGCATGATCGTCGGGAGCGGGCCGTTGTTGATCGTGGAAGAACCGACGAGCACCGTGCGGGAGCGGAAGACGTCGACGAGGACGTCGTTGCGGTCCGTGACGGCGAGGTTCACGATCTTGTGCGGCACGCCGGTCTCCGCGAGGCCGTCCCCGATCGCCTCCGCCATGCGCCGCGTGGCGTCCCACATCGTGTCGAAGAGAACGACGGCGCGGGTTTCGGGGATCTGCTTCGCCCACTCGCGGTACTTGTGGACGATCTGGAGCGGGTTCTTCCGCCAGATGACGCCGTGTCTCGGCGCGATCATATCGACGGGCAGCCCGAGGGCGAGCACCTCGTCGATTTTCTTCGCCACGCGGTCGCTGAACGGGGTGAGGATGTTCGCGTAGTATTTCAGGCACTCCTCCCAGAGCTCCGTCTCGTCGACCTCGTCGTTGAACCGGAATCCGGTCGCGTAGTGCTGGCCGAAGGCGTCGTTCGGAATGAGGAGGTTGCGCCCGGTGACGTAGGTGAACATGCTGTCGGGCCAGTGGAGCATCGGCGCCTCGACGAAGACGAGCTCGCTCGAGCCGATGTCGATGCGGTCGCCCGTCTTGACCGTGCGGAACTTCCAGTTCTCGTGGAAATGCCCCGGCACGCTCGTGGCGCCCATCTTGGAGACGACGACCTCCGCGTTCGGGCAATGGCGCATGATCGCGGGGAGAGAGCCCGCGTGATCGGGCTCGGAGTGGTTCGTGACGACGATGTCGATCTTCGCGGGATCGACGATCTCGCGGATGTTCGCGATGAGATCGTCGGCGAACGGCCCCCAGACCGTGTCGACGAGAACGATCTTCTTGTCCACGATGAGGTACGAGTTGTAGGTCGATCCCCGATGGGTGCTGAGCTCGTGGCCGTGAAAGAGCCGCAGCTCCCAATCGGTGACGCCGACCCAGTAGACGCCTTCCTTCAACTGAACGACCATGACCGAACCCCCTCTTCCTACGATGCCCGTCGACGCGCTTTCGTGCCGGCCCGCAGGCCGTCGAAGCACGGTTTGAAACCTTTCGTCATTTCGGTGAGCGAAGTGCCGCCGAGGACCTTCCGCGCCGCCTCGTTCGTTTTGTGGACGAGCGCCCCGAGCGGGCAGCGGTTGCCCTTGCATATGGGGAGGTTGAGGAGGCAGCGGGCGGGGGAAATGGGGCCTTCGATCGCCTCGTACACCTCGATGAGCTTGATGCGTTCCCACGCTTCGCGGATCCTGAAACCGCCCTTCGGCCCGCGCGTCGATTCGACGATGCCGCTGTGAGCGAGCCGCTGGAGCACCTTCGAGAGATGGTTCTCCGAAACGCCGAGCGTCCCCGCGATCTCGCGGCTCGAGACGAGCCGGCCGGGGTTTTGCGCGAGGTACGCCGCCGTGTGAAAGGCGATGGAGGCCGCCTCGCTGATCCGGATGAAATTGGACATCGCGACACTCCTTTTAGGTTAATCTGGTACTACAATGCGCAATACCGCCGCCGCTGTCAAGAAAAAACGCCCCCCCTGTGGTATAATCGCCGCTCGACGGGGAGGGAACGATGAAGAGCGGCGTCTGGGCCGGGCGGCGCGTCGTCGCCCACATAGATATGGACGCGTTCTACGCGTCGATCGAGGCGCTCGACGATCCCTCGCTGCGGGGCAAGCCCGTCATCGTCGGGGGGGACGCGAAGCGGGGGGTCGTCTCGGCGGCGAGCTACGAGGCGCGCGCCTTCGGCGTCCGCTCGGCGATGCCGATGTTCGAGGCGCTGCGGCGGTGTCCGAACGGCGTTTTTCTGCCC
>JAGUZZ010000325.1:0-2601 GCA_020060525.1 bacterium
CCCACGAGACGGTTCGCCCGGAGAGAATACGCCACCGGCGTCACGGGGCTCGTCTGCGGTTATCTGGGCGCCGAGGCGGTCGAGCGCGGCTGGCCGGGCGGCGAGGGATACGGAAACGGCTGGCGCGAATCGATGATCCGCGAGTTCTCGGTCGACGAGTCGCGCCCCGTGACCCTGCGGTACGACGTGTCGATCGACGCCGAGGACGACTACGATTTCGGCATGCTCGTGCTCGAGCGGGACGGCGCCGCGGACACGCTCGCGCGCTACACGGGCCGGAGCGCGCTCCGCGAGACGATCGATCTCGGCGCGCGCCTCCCGGCGGGAGCGTGCGATTTCACGCTGCGTTTCCTCTTCGTCTCCGACGTGAGCTGGAGCGACGAGGACGGCTACTACAACTCCCGCGGCGGCTTTTCGTTCACGATCGACGACGTGTCGGTATCGGGCGGCGGCCTCGATTACGCGTCGGACTTCGAGCTCGACGCGGGGGGGTGGCGCTTCGACGGTGAGCCCGCCGAGTACTTCATCGTCGAGAACCGCAGGCGGCTCGGTTTCGACGCGAACCTGCGGGGGCAGGGTATGCTCGTCTATCACGCCGAGAACAGCATCGCGTGGACCGACGTGGGCAACAGCGGCGGATCGAGCAACGGTCAATGCCGCGGGCTCGTCGTCGAAGAGGCGGACGGACAGTACAACCTCCTCGCTCCGAGCTATCAGGGAGGAAACTACGGGGACACCGGAGATCCCTTCCCGGGAAGCACGGACAACCGCTCTTTCGGTCCGACGACCGCGCCGCGAAGCCATACGAACGGCGGCCGTCCGACGCGGATCGCCATATCCGGAATCTCCGTCGGCTCGTCGGGGAGCGTCTCGGCGACGTTCGCCGGCGGTATGAGCGCCCCGTCGATCGCGAGCGTCGAGCCCGATACGATCGACAAGCTCCACGACGGCGAAACGGCGCTCGATATCAGGGGCGCCGGGATCCTCTACGGCGCGGACTGCGCGCTCGCGAACGGCGCGGATACCGTCCGGGCGACGGCCGTCGAGTGGCTCGGCGAGAACAGGATCGTCGCCGTCATACCGGTCGAAGGGCTCTTCGCCGGAGAGTGGAGCCTCGTCGTCGCGAGCGGGGACGGCCAGACCGCCTCTCTCGCGCGGGCCGTCGCCGTCGTGTCCGTGTACCGGACCGCCTCGGTCGCCGAGGGCGCGAGGGATCTGCTCGTGTCGTGGACGCTCGAGCCTATCGAGGGGATCCGCGGCTGTCTCCTGCACCGTTCGTCGGGCGGGGCCCCGTTCGCGCCCGTCACGGCGGACACGCTCCGCGGAGACGACGGAGCGTTCTCGTATCGGGACGAGCTCGTCGAGCTCGGCGTCGATTACTCCTACCGCATCGTCACCTATCTCGACGGCGGCGTCGAGGAGCCGTACGTGCTCGCCGGACCGTACCGGATCGGCGCCGAGCCGTCCGTCTTGAACTATCCGAATCCGTTCAACGCGGGAACGACGATCAGGTTCTTCGTGCCGGAATCGGGCCCGGTCGAGGTGGACGTGTACGACGTTTCGGGAAAGCGAATCGACCGCGTCGTCGCGGGAGTGCGCGAGCGGGGCGCGCACGAGATCGTATGGCGGCCCGAGGCCCGCGGGTTCGGGGGAGGCGTCTACTTCTGCGTATTCCGCTCGGGGGGCGCGTCGAGAACGGTCAAGATGATCTACGTGCCCTGACCGTCCGCCCGCGTCAGAACGTGTAGACGGCGCCGAGCGAAAGCCCCACGTGCATGAACCGCTCCTCGCTCGTCGTCACGTCGATCCTGTTGAACCGGTAGATCCGGTACCGGTAGGGCGTGATCCAGAAACTCGCCTCGGCCTCCAGAAGAAAACGCTCGAAGAGCGATCGCGTCGCGCCGACGCCGGCGCAGAGGTAGAACGTCGTCTGCGCCGGCCGGAACGACTCGGTCGGCGTGACGGTGACGGGATTCACCGTCAGGAATCCGACGCCGCACCGGGCGACCGGGCGATAGGGGATGAGCACCGGAAAGACGGCGGCGAGACCGAACCGGTAATCGAAGCCCCCGAC
Organism: bacterium; assembly: GCA_020060525.1. Taxonomy (GTDB): domain Bacteria; phylum Krumholzibacteriota; class Krumholzibacteriia; order Krumholzibacteriales; family Krumholzibacteriaceae; genus SSS58A. The sequence continues at coordinate 2,075 of JAGUZZ010000325.1, forward strand.
GTCGACGCCGGAACCCTCCGTGTCGAAGAATCCCAATGAGTTCTCGAAGTAGATGTCGCTTGCGAGCTCGTATCGAAGCGCCGCTTTCGCTCCGACGGCGTTTCCGAGACCGAAGAAGTCGCCGTCGAAGATATAGTAGCTCGCGGCGGCGGAGGCGGCGATCCGCCGCGGCAGCTCGGCAGGGGCGCTCTCCGCGAAGAGGACCGCGAAGGCGAACGCCGAAGCGGCGAGCGCGATGCTGCGCGTTTTCGTCATGTGTCCGTCAACTCCCCTCGAACGATCGACGCACGCGTTCCGCGGACCCGTTCCCGTGGAACGGTAGCACACGCCGCCGGACGGCGCAAAGCCCTATTCGCGGGGAGATTCGCGGGGAGAACGCGGAGCGAGGGGGCGGAACTCGGCCGTGCGCCGGAGGCCCGGCGGCGTTTTCCCGCCCGAGCGGAACCACGCGTCGACGACGCGGACGATGCGGCGCGCCGCTCGACCGTCGCCGAACGGGGTGCGGACGCGCGCCATCCGCGCGTAGG
>JAGUZZ010000154.1:0-15115 GCA_020060525.1 bacterium
CAGGGGGCCGCGAAGCTCGTCGCTTCGAATATGCCGCCGCTCTGCATCATGCAAAGCTCAGCGAAGCGCTGGAAGGATGCGCGTTTCTCCAGACGGAACAGTTCCTGGATGTCTTTCGCCCAGAAGGAATCGAACCACTCCTGATAATCCCTCTCCGGAAAGCCCTTCGCCATGAAGAACGGCGGGAGACCGCCCCGCGATAGGCGGTGCTCGAAATCCCTGCTCCCGAAATCATCAAGATCGAAACTGCAGAGCGGCGTCAGCCAGATATCGCGCTTGCGGCCCGCGAGCGTATCCTTGAATCGTTTGGATGCGCCGAGGGTGGAAGATCCCGTCGCGAGCACTCGCACGTCCGGATAATGATCGGCCGCGATCTTCAGGAGCTCGGATGCGTTGCCAAGCCGATGGATTTCATCGAGCGCGATCCTCCGGCCGTTCATGTTCTCGAGAAAGCCCTCCGCGTCCTCGAGCGAACGCCTTACGCGCGGCAGTTCGCAATCGAAGTATTCGATATCCGGAAAGCTGCGCGCGAGAAACGTTTTTCCCGCCCGACGAACGCCGGCCAACCATACGACAGACCGCTCGAGCCAAGCCCGCTCGATCATGGCGATCCAGAAACGCCTTTTTACCATGCGAGCCATACGCCATTACTTTAGCATATAGTGTCACTATATGCAATAACGATTGCGTTTGGTTCATCCACCGCTTCCCCGCTATCGCGGATAGTACGTCACGACGAGCGACGGCACGTAATCCCCCGTCTCGACGCGCGCCGTCTCTTCCTTCTTGCCGACGGTGAAGGCCGCTTCGGCGAGCTGATACTTCATGCTCGGCCAGTGCGAGACCTCGACCTTCGCCGTGTAGCGTCCCGGCTTCACGGGCTTCCCGTCGAGCCCGGTGCAGTCCCACGCGTAGACGTAGTGCCCGACGTCGATGCTCGCGCCCGTGACGGCGTCTGCGCCCGCGAACTTCGACATCTCCGCCCAGACGGGGAGCGTGACCTGCCTGCCCTTGACGTGCCCGGCGAAGCCCGAGACGAAGACGGTCTTCACGTGGGCGCCCGAGGCGTCCTCGATCCACACGGCGACCTGGGGCGCGAGCTCGTCGCGGAATCCGAGCACGAAGTCGATCGTCGTGAACGGCCGCGGCTGCTTCGAGAGGTCGGGGCGCGCGACGACCGGCTTCATGGAGGCCATCGCGAGCGCCGCGGCGTCGCTGTCGGGGAACTTCGTCGCGACGTCGAGCCAGAAACGCATCGCTTGGCGTTCCCTCGCGGCGCCGAGCCAGTACATGGCTTCGGCGCTGTCGGCGGGAGAGGTCGTGTTCTTCAGAACGTGCTCGAGATCCGCGAGCCCTTGATCGAACTTCCCGACGAAGAACGGCATCGCGACCCCCATGATGCCGCGCTGGAGCCGCGCTGTGACGTCGTTGGGATCGAGCTCGACGACCTTTTCGGCGGCGCTCATCGATTCGAAGGCGAGGTTCGTCCGGAAGTTCGTGTCGCCGGCGATGCGCGCGTCGTATCCCTGCTGCGCGATCGCGCCGACGGCGGCGAAGAGGATCCGGTACGCGGCGGCGTTCGAGGGATCGATCTCGTTGTGGGCTCTGATCGCCTCGCGCGCATCCTCGAAGCGGCCGGCCGCGAGAAGCGCGCCGGCGAGATCGAGGATGGGCTTCGCGTTCGCCGGCTCGGCCTCGATGCGCTTCTTGAGCGCGGCGATCTCGGCGGAGTCGTCCGATTGCGGAAGGAGCGCCTTCGGCCGTTCCTTCGGCGCGGCCGCGGCGAGCGCCGATATCCGTTCCTCGGCGTTTTTAGCGGCGTCGCTCCCCGGGGCGATCTTCATGAGCGCCTCGTAGGTCGCGCGGGCGTCGACCGGGTTGCCGGAGGCTTCGTAGGCGCCGCCGAGGGCTTCATAGGCGGGAAGGAGCATCTCCGGGGGAACGGCCCCCTTCGATTTCTCGCTCATGGCGATCACCGTTTTCATATCGCTTATGCCGGCGGGGAGCTTGCCGAGGAACACGGGCACCCTGACCGCCATCATCCCCCGGTAGAAATACCCCGTCGGATTTTCGGGGCCGAGCTCGACTGCCTTGTCGAGGAAAGCGAAGGACTCGGTGATAAGCCGCCCGGCATCCACGTAGTTGGTCGTCTGCCCGGCGCTTTGACCCGTGTAGAGACCGAGGTAGACGTGTATATCGATGCTCCGCGGGTGCTCCTTCGCGCCCTGCTGAAGCAGCGCGAGCGCGTCGGCGAGCTTACCGCCGTTCGCGAGCGCCTGCGCCTCGGCGACGTATTCGCCCGCGGTCTTCGCGGCGAGCGCCGGCAGGGCGGCGACGAGAAGAAGGATACCTGCGACCAGAATGCGCGATCTCATCTGCGAACCTCCATTGCCTCGAGGTGAAACGTTTCGTCAGGTGGAAGCGAAAGCATATCATAAATATTTCACGAATGGAACGCTCGGCCGCAAGGCACGATTTGCGCGCCGGGCGCTTTCTGTACTATTATCAATCCGTAATGATTCCGCCTTGAAAGGAGAACGCGAATGTCGACGACCGATAACCTCAAGGAAGCCTTCGCCGGCGAGAGTCAGGCGAACCGCACGTACCTCGCCTTCGCCAAGAAGGCCGAGCAGGACGGCTACCCGCAGGTCGCCAAGCTCTTCCGCGCGGCGGCCGAGGCCGAGACGGTCCACGCCCACGCCCACCTGCGCGTCCTCGGCGGCGTGAAGGACACCGCCGAGAACCTCGCGGCCGCCGTCGAGGGGGAGGGGTTCGAGTTTCAGCAGATGTATCCGAAGTTCGTCGCCGAGGCCGAGAAGGAGGGGAACAAGGGAGCGCTCACGTCCTTCAAGTACGCCCTCGCGGTCGAGGAGGTCCACCACGGCCTCTACTCGAAGGCGCTCGAATCGGTGAAATCGGGCACGGATCTCGCCGCCGCGAAGATCTGGATCTGCCCGACCTGCGGAAACACCTTCGTGGGCGACGCCCCCGACAAGTGCCCAGTGTGCAGCGTCGACCGAAAGAGGTTCTTCGAGATTTCGTAGCCGCCGTACCGCCAGCGCCGCTCGGCGCCCGCGGGTCACGCGGGCGCCGCGGCGCTCAGCCCGTCTCCCGCTCGAGCTCCCGCGCCGTTTCCGCGACGAGGCGCCATGCCTCCTCGACGTGGCGCCGCTCCGTGCGGGTCTGCCCGACGCAGAGGCGCAGCGTGAAGGCGCCTCCCAGGACGGCGTGGCTCAGGTAGATGCGTCCGCCGGCGTTCAGTCGATCGAGAAGCAGCCGGTTCATCCCGTCGCCGCCGCGATGGCGGAAGCAGACGAGGTTGAGCGGCGGCTCGACGGCGAGCTCGAAATCCCGCGATTCCCGGATCCATTGCGCGAGCTCGCGCGCGAGCGCGACGTGAGCGCGCACGAGGCGCCGGAGCCCCTCGACGCCGTAGTGACGGATCGTGAACCAGAGCTTGAGCGAGCGGAAGCGCCTCCCGAGCGGCACCTGCCAGTCGCGATAGTCGATCACGGCCCCCGAGTCGGTGGCCTTGTTGCGAAGATACTCGGGCAAAACGGTGAGCGTCCTGACGAGCGCCTCGCGATCCGTCACGTAGAAGCAGTCGCAGTCGAAGTTCGTGAACATCCACTTGTGAGGGTTGAAGCACCAGCTGTCGGCGAGCTCGACGCCGTCGTTGACGAACCGCAGCTCCGGGCAGAGGGCGGCCGTCCCCGCCATCGCCGCGTCGACGTGGAGCCAGAGCCCCTCGTCGCGGGCGACGCGGCCGATCTCGCGCACCGGGTCGATCCCGTGCGAGGCCGTCGTCCCAACCGTCGCGCACACGAAGCAGGGCACGAGCCCCGCGCGGCGGTCCTCGGCGATCCGCCGGGCGAGAACGTCGGCGCGCATCGCGAAGCGCCCGTCCGTTTCGATGAGGCGGAGGTTTCGCGAGCCGAGCCCCGCGATCCGGACGGCCTTCTCCACGGACGAGTGGGCCTGCGTCGAGGCGTAGGCCGCGAGCCTCCCGTCGGCGCCGCGCTCGTTCGAGGCCCATCCGGTCGCCCTCTCTCGCGCCGCGAGCAGCGCGCAGAGAACGGCGCTCGAGGCCGAGTCCTGAATCACGCCTCCGCCCCGTCCGTCCGACTTGAAGTCGCCGGGCAGCGCGAGCATGTCGACGAGCCAGTCGAGGACGTGCGTCTCGAGCTCCGTGCAGGCGGGGCTCGTCACCCACATCATGCCCTGAACCCCGAGCGCCGCGGCGAGAAGCTCGGCGATCATCGAGGGACGCGAGGCGTTCGCCGGAAAGTACGCGAAGAAGCCGGGGGACTGCCAGTGCGTGACGCCGGGCAGAATGATCCGGTCGAGATCGCCGAGGATCGCCTCGAACGGCTCCCCCTCATCGGGAGGCGCGGGAGGAAGGGCGGCGCGGATCTCTCCCGGCCGGACTCGCGAGAGGACGGGGAGCGATTCGACGCGCTTCTCGTACTCGACGATCCAATCGATCGCGGCTCGGCCGAATCGGCGGAACTCCTCGTCGGTCATATGCGGCTTCGAACCGTCCGGCATGGCGCCTCGCATGATATCCCGAAGCCTCCCGGATGGCCAGCGGATATCGCCCGCTTGACCCTCCCGCGCGCTCCGGCGTACAATGCCTTTCGGCCGCGCCGGACACGCGGCTCGAACGCCCTATGAAGATATTCGAGTACGTCATCGGTATCGTCGCGCTGGCGGCGTTTTTCCTCCTCATCGTCGAGCTCGGCGGGTACTTCGCGGACTACGCGCACCTGTTCAAACTCGCGAACCTCTCGATCCTCGGCCTCTTCATGCTCCACGTCGTCATGCGATTCCTCCGCGCGCCCGATAAACGGGACCACGTCAAGCGAAACTGGCTCGACGCGATCGTCTTCATCCCGCTCATTCAATTCGTCGGCGGCATCCAGCGCTCGCCCGCGTGGATCATCGTATGGCGGTGGTCATCGTCGTCATGCTCCTCGCGCGCGCCCGGAGAACGAAAAATCTCTTCGCCCATCTGGGGCTCCGGCCCGCGCAGATCATGCTCGCGAGCTTCGCCTTCACCATAGGCATCGGGGCGATCCTCCTCATGCTGCCCGCCGCGACGACGACGGGCGCGGGGGCGCCGCTCATCGACGCCTTTTTCACGGCGGCGTCGGCCACCTGCGTCACGGGGCTCGCCGTGCGGGACACGGCGACCTATTTTTCCCCGTTCGGGCAGGCCGTGATCCTCGTTCTCATCCAGATCGGGGCGCTGGGCATCATGACCTTTTCGGTGGCGCTCGCGGTCCTCGTCAAGAAGCGCGTCGAGATGCAGCGCCAGATCGAGATGCAGGAGATGCTCGATCAAGACACGATCGCGAGCATGCGCGCCCTCGTGACCTTCATTTTCAAAATGACGTTCGCGATCGAGGCGCTCGGCGCGATCGCGCTCTTTTTCGCGTGGCGCGGGAAGCTCGGCGGAGACGCCGCGACGGCGTGGCACGCCGTTTTTCATTCGATCTCGGCGTTCTGCAACGCCGGTTTCTCGACGATGAGCGACAGCCTCGTCCGGTTCGCCGGGGACGTCGCCACGAACGCCGCGGTCGCCGCGCTCATCATGTTCGGGGGTTTCGGGTTCACCGTCGTGCGCGACATCATCGGCAATTTCCGGCAGCGCTACTTCAGCCGCGCGCGCCGGGTGCTGAGCCTCCGGGTGCAGACGAAGATCGTGCTGTCGGCGAGCTTCGTCCTCGTCGCGGCCGGCGCGATCCTCTTCTACGTGCTCGAGCGGAACGGCGTCCTCGCCGGCCTCGGCGTCAAGGACCAAATCCTCGTGTCGATCTTCCAGTCGGTCACGACGCGGACGGCGGGGTTCAACACCTGCGCTTTCGGAGCCCTCTCGTCCGCGACGCTCATGCTCGCCATCATTCTCATGTTCGTCGGCGCCTCGCCGGGCTCGACCGGCGGCGGCATCAAGACCACGACCGTCGCCGTCCTCTGGGCGGCCGTCGCGAGCGGGCTCCGCAAGGAGCCGTACGCGCAGCTCTACCGTCGGACCGTGCCCCTCGAGGTGATCCAGAAAGCCGCGAGCGTGCTCGTGATATCGCTCATCGTCGTCCTCGGATTCGCGCTCGCGCTCCTCACCTTCGAGCCGAAACCGTTCCGCGACGTCATCTTCGAGACGGTGAGCGCGTTCGGCACCGTGGGGCTGTCGACGGGAATCACCGGGGATCTCACGGAGCGCGGCAGGGTGGCGATCACGCTCCTCATGTTCCTGGGAAGGCTCGGGCCGCTCACGATCGCCTACGCCTTCCTGCGCGCGCGCAAGCCCGCGCATTACCGGTACGCGGAGGAGCGCGTCATGATAGGATGACGCGGGCGGGGAGCGGCGGATTCGCGGCGCCGGGCGCCCCGGCGAACCGCCCCGAACGGCGAATACGACGAAAGCGAGGTATACGATGCGATACGTCGCGGTGATCGGGCTCGGCAACTTCGGCAGCACGGTGGCCCGCGAGCTCACCGAGAAGGGCGCCAAAGTGATCGCCATCGACAAGGACCGCGAACGCGTCGAGGCGATCAAGGAGTCGGTCTCCTACGCCGCTGCGCTCGACAGCATCAATCAGGCGGCGCTCCAATCGGTCGGCATACAGGACGTCGACGTCGCGATCGTCTGCATCGGGGACGACATAGAGGCGAACCTCCTCTCGACGCTCCTCCTCAAAAAGATCGGCGTGAAACGGATCTGGGCGCGCGCCATAAGCCCGCTCCAGCAGGAGATCCTCCGGAGCCTCGAGGTCGACGAGATCGTGAGCCTCGAGGAGGAGATGGGACGCATCGTCGCGCGAAGCCTCGTTTCTCCAAACGTGCGAAAATACATCGCGCTGTCCCGCGATCACGGCATCGTCGAGCTCGCGGCGCCGCCGGACTTCGTCGGCAAGACGATCCTCGAGATCAACCCGCGGGAGAAGTATCACGTCAATATAGCGGCCATACGCCGCCGCACGCCTCTCATCGACGACCGCGGCGAGCGCACGTTCAAGGAGACGTTCGAGGTCGCCCCCGCGCCCGACAAACCGCTCGAGGAGGGCGACGTGCTGCTGCTCGTCGGTTCGGACGCGGATATCCGCAAGTTCTCGGAGCGTTGAGCGATGTTCAAGCATCTCATGAAAATCGCGTGGTTCGGGCTTCTCGCGAGCTATATCGCGATCTGGGCGACCCTGCGGCGCGAGGTGTCGCTCACCGGATCGTACGAATGGATCGCGTGGCTCGGGATTCTCGGATTCGTATTCTGGGCCTATCTCGCGTTCAGGCTCTCCGGATTCAGCGGGAAGTTCAGGAATTTCTCGCGGCAGATCATCGCGGGCAACTACGAGACGGGGATCCGGCCGACCCGTTTCGTCCGCGACGAAGTGTGCTCGCTCGAGGCGCTCATCAACAAAATCGCGGACCGTCTGCGCTTCTTCGACGCCCTGCGCGCCGAGAAGGTGGCGATCAGCACCCGCGCCCGCGAGATCATCCACGAGCGCTCCTGCGAATCGATCGTTTTCGCCGACGTCGACACGGCCGTTTTTCGTTTCAACAAAGAGGCGCGGGCCTTCTTCGGCGTCGATCAGGAGACGCTTTCCTTCGACGCGATCGAGAAACGGCCCGAGAACGCCGCCTTTTCGGCCTTTTTCAGAGACGCGGTCGAGCGCGACAAGGTGCCGCACGGGGAGCGCCTCGCGATCTCGCTCCCCGCGCGGGGCGCCGCGAGGGAGGCGTTCGTCGAGATCGTCCCGATCAAGGACCGGGAGGAGAAGGTTCGCGTCGCGCTCGTCTTTCTGCGCGAGCCCGGCCGCGAACCGGCGCCCTGAATGAAAAAGCGGCGGGCGCTCTCGGCGCCCGCCGCTTCGCATCCGTCGTTCCGTCCGAGCGCTACCGGTTGCCGAAGAGTATCCCGATGAGAATCCTCCACTCCGGCACGTCTCCGAGGCCGAAACGGGTCTCGATGTTGTACCAGCCGACCTCTCCGAGCTCCATGCGCGCGCCGAACCCGAGATTCACGCCGACCTCGGTGTCCCGATCCCCCTCGTCCGGCCACCAGATCGCGAGCGCCGGCCCCGCGAGCCCGTAGAAGACGACGGTCGATTTGGGGAGCGGCATGAAGAACTTCAAGTCGCCGTTCAGCGCGAGCGTCGTCACGTTGTCGCCGAACCCGACGTCGACGCTCGGAACGAAGTGGAGCCAACGCGTGATCTTGCCCGTGTCGTACTGAAGACCCGCGACGAACTGGTCGGGGTCGGTGCCGTAGCCGATTCTGAAGCCGAACGCGCGCTCGGAAGATTCGTCGGCGTGGCCGAACGCCGTGGAGCTCATGAGCGTCGCTGCGACGATCAATCCGATGAAAGCGAGCCTTTTCATATCGTTCCTCCTCTGATTGACGCGGTTTCGGGGGAAATCCTACCGCATTCGACCGGTCCGGGCAACCCCTATTAGCGCCGGCCGCCGCGGCGGCGGGGGCGCCGGGGCGGGGGCGGCGCTTTTATCCGGGCGCACGCCTGTGCTATCATTCGGGCCGATCGGCGCCGCTTCCCGCGCCGGGGGAGGTCGCATCATGCTCGCGAGCTTTTCGATCGCGCCCGTCGGGGCCGGAGTGAAACTGAAGCGATACGTCGCGGAGATCCTCGACATTATCGACCGCTCGGGGCTGCCGTACAGGCTCGGCGCCATGCAGACGACAGTCGAGGGGGACGAGGAGCGCGTCATGGCGCTCATCATGGAGTGCCACCGCCACATGCGGCGCAAGGCGCGCCGCGTTCTCACCCACATCGCGATCGACGACCGCGAGGGAGCCACGGGGCGCCTCGAGGGCAAGGTCGCGGACGTCGAAAAGACACTGGGACGCAAGCTGTCGCGCGACTGAGGACGGATCGCGTCGCGTCGCCGAAAGGATCCCGCATGAAAAGCGGCCATCCGCCTCGAGGCAACCGCCTCGCCTCGGAAAAGAGCCCTTACCTCCTCCAGCACGCCCATAACCCGGTCGACTGGTATCCGTGGAGCGAGGAGGCGTTCGAGCGCGCGAGGCGCGAGGACAAGCCCGTCTTTCTCTCCGTCGGCTACTCGACCTGCCACTGGTGCCACGTCATGGAGCGCGAGTCGTTCGAGAACGAGGAGATCGCCGCGCTCATGAACGGCGCGTTCGTCTGCGTCAAGGTGGACCGCGAGGAGCGGCCCGACATCGACGGGCTCTACATGGACGTCTGCCGGATGCTCACCGGGAGCGGCGGGTGGCCGCTCACGATCGTCATGACGGCCGACGGCAAGCCGTTCTTCGCCGGCACGTATTTCCCCGAGGAGAGCCGCTTCGGGAGGCCCGGGATGCGAGAGCTCATCGCCCATATCGGCGGCATCTGGCGAAACGACCGCGCGAGAGCGCTCCGAGCGGCCGACGAGATCGCCTCCGCCCTCGCCGCGCCGCCCGCGCGGTTGCCCCCGCTTGAAGCCGCGGGGCCGAGAGCGGCGTCCATCGAGGAGCTTTCCGCTCGAGCGTGCCGCGAGCTCGAGCTTCGCTTCGACGAGCGGCACGGGGGGTTCGGCGAAGCGCCGAAGTTCCCGTCCCCGCACAACCTCCTCTTTCTCCTCCGGCGGTGGAAACGCACCAAGGAGCCGAAAGCGCTGGAAATGGTCGAACGCACGCTCGGCGCGATGCGCCTCGGCGGCATCTTCGATCACGTGGGGTTCGGCTTTCACCGCTACTCGACGGACGAGCGGTGGCTCGTCCCGCATTTCGAGAAGATGCTCTACGATCAGGCGACGCTCGCGGCGGCCTACACCGAGGCGTTTCAGGCGACGGGCCGCGTAGAATACGCCCGCGCGGCGCGGGAGATATTCGCCTACGTGCTCCGCGACATGGCGGCGCCGGAGGGCGGCTTCGCGTCCGCCGAGGACGCGGACAGCGAGGGGATCGAGGGAAAATTCTACCTCTGGAGCGAACGCGAGATACGGGATATTCTCGGCGACGACGCCGGGCTCGCGATCCGGCTCTTCGGCGTCACCGAGGAGGGCAACTTCCTCGACCCGGCGGCGGGCGGAAAGACGGGAGAGAACATCCTCCATCTCGATCGGCCGCTCGACGCGTGGGCGCGCGCGCTCGATACGGCGCCGGACGAGCTCGAGCGCCGCGTCGAGTCGATCCGCAAGCGGCTCTTCGAGAGCCGCGGGAAACGGATCCGCCCCTCGAAGGACGACAAGATCCTCGTCGACTGGAACGGCCTCATGATCGCCTCGATCGCGAAGGGCGGCCGTGCGCTCGGCGACCCCGTCCTCGTCGAGGCGGCCCGTCGCGCCGCGGACTTCATCCTGATGTCGCTGCGCCGCGAGGACGGCCGGCTCCTGCACCGCTACCGCGACGGCGAGGCGGCGATCCTCGCTCAGCTCGACGACTACGCGTTTCTCGTGTGGGGGCTCATCGAGCTGTATCAGGCGGCCTTCGACGCGCGGACGCTCGGGGAAGCCGTCCGCCTCGCGCGGGAGTGCCTGCGGCGCTTCGACGACGGGGAGAGCGGCGGATTCTTCGGCTCGCCCGACGACGGCGAGCCGCTGCTCGCGCGGCGCAGGGAGGCGCACGACGAGGCCATCCCGTCCGGAAACTCCGTCATGCTCATGAACCTGCTGCGTCTCTCGAGCCTCACGGGCGACTCGGCGTTCGAGCGGCGGGCCGCCCGTCTCGCATCCGCGTTCGAGGCGGCGGTGTCCCTTTCGCCCGCCGCTCATACGATGTTTCTCGCCGCGCTCGATTTCGCGGCGGGTCCCTCGAGCGCCGCGGTCATCGTCGGAAGCGTCGCCTCGGAGGATACCCGCGCCATGATCCGGGCCGTCGCGGAGCGGTACCTGCCGAACGTGACGGTGCTGCTCCGCCCGCCCGGCGCCGAGCGTCACGAGAAGTGGCTGGAGCTCGCTCCGTTCGCGGAGAAGCTCGTCGCCGTCGACGGCGCTGCGACCGCGTACGTCTGCAGCGATGCCACGTGCGGCCTGCCGGCGACCGGCGCCTCCGGGCTGCTCAAGCTCCTCGGCGAGGAGTGACCGCGCTTCAGATTTGTTCGGTCAGGTAGATCTGGATCCCCATCTGCTTTATCTGCTCGATCTGGGCCTCGAGCCAGTCGATGTGATCCTCCTCGTCCTTGAGGATCGATTTCAGGAGCTCGTGCGTGCCGCCGTCGGCGACCTGCGAGGCGACCTTGAGGCCGTCGTTGTACGACTTGACGGCGTCGCGCTCGGCGACCCAGTCGTACTTGTGCATGTTCTCGACGTCGGCGCCGATGTGGATCTTCTTGAGCTCGCTCACGACAGGGCGGCCTTCGAGGAAGAGGATGCGGCCGATGAGCGACTCGGCGTGCTTCATCTCGGCGATCGCGCGCTTCTCGATGGCCGTATGGAGCTTGCCGTATCCCCAGTCCTCGCACATCTCCGAGTGAACCATGTACTGATTGATGGCGGTGAGCTCGTCGGCGAGCAGATCGTTCAGCTTCTCGAGCATCTTCGGATTGCCCTTCATGCCGATCCTCCCTTTCCGGTGAATGACGTTTCGATGCCGCGCGTCGGATGTCGATCGAATCCGGAGCGATTATAGCAAAGTCGCGCCGGAGACGCACGATGCTTTCTCGGCCCCTTCCGCTCTTGACAGCGCGTCGGCCCGCGGAGTAGCATCCGGCCGCAGGGGGATCGCGGGGGGCAAGGGGGCTTCCGTGACGGCGCTACCGACCAAGCAGGATATCAGCGACAAGCTCAACGTTCTTCAGGCCCTCGTCGACCGCATGCGGATCGTCTGCGAGGAGCAGGGAAAGAACGACGACGCGTGGCGGTTCGAGGACATCGCCCTTCGTCTCGCGGCGGCCTCGGCGAACCTCGACGAACAGCCGTATCAGGACTGGAACGACAAGGCGCATCTCATCGTCTCGCGGCTCTCCTTCGCGAACGAGCGCATCGCCGCCGCGATCCGCGAGTTCGAGAAGGGCGTCGAATGCGAGAAGAACACCGCGGTGATCATCGGCTACATAGACGACGTCGTGCGGGCGATCAAACGCATGTTCTAGGACCGTCCCGGCCCCGCGGGACGCCCCGACGCCGCGGAGCCCCCGCATTCCGCGCCTCGCGCGCCTTTTCTTCGTAACGCAACGGGCTCATCCGCGTATAATCCGAAAGGCCTCCTTCAGCGAAAGGACTCGAGCTATGGCGAAAAGATCCTTGTTCGCGTCGACGCTGCTCGCGGCGCTCCTTCCGGCGCTCGCGGCGGCCGCCGGCGCCTCGGTCGAGTTCCCCGCCGGCGAGGCGGGGAAACGCGCGGCCGCGTACGTCGCGGCCTTCAATTCCCCCGACGAGGCCGTTCTCGCGGCCTTTCTCGCGGCGAACCTCGCGCCGGAGGCCCTCGAGCGGATGCCCGTCGAGAGCCGCATGGCGCAGCTCCGCCGGATCCGCGAGGACGCAGGCACGATCGAGCCGGCCAAAGTCGCCGCCGGGCGCGACGGCGGCATCGCCGTTATCGCCCGCGGTTCGACCGGCGTGTGGTTCGAGATGGGGTTCGTCTTCGAGCAGGAACCGCCTCATCGGCTCTTGGGCGTCCGCTGGAACATTCTCCCCGAGGCGCCGGATCTCGACGCCCCGGACACGCCCCTCACCGAATCCGGGCTCGTGAAGGAGCTTTCGGCCCGTCTCGACGAACTCGTCGCGAAGGACGCGTTCTCGGGCGTCGTGCTCGTCGCGAAGGGTGAAACGCCGGTCTTCCGGAAGGCGTACGGCCTCGCGAGCAAGGAATACGGCGCGCCGAACCGCGAAGATACGCGCTTCAATCTCGGCTCGCTCAACAAGCTCTTCACCCGCATCGCGATCGAGCAGCTGGCCGGAGCGGGCAAGCTCTCCTTGGACGACACGATCGACGAATTCCTTCCCGATTATCCGAACAGGGACGCCGCCGCGAAGGTCACCGTCGGACATCTTCTCGAAATGACGTCGGGGATAGGCGATTTCTTCGGCGAGAAGTACGCGGCGACCCCCAAGAACCTTATCAGGGATCTCGAGGACTACCTCCCGCTCTTCGCCTCGGACCCGCTCGAGTTCGAGCCCGGCACGGGCAACAAATACTCGAACGGCGGATACGTCGTTCTCGGTCTCATCATCGCCAAAGCGAGCGGCCGAAGCTATTTCGATTACATCCGCGACAACGTCTGCGTGCCGGCCGGCATGACGGCGACGGGGCACCTCGAGACCGACGTCCCCGCCCCGAACGTCGCGAGCGGGTACACGTTCGGCTGGGACTTCGAGGAGCATCCGGACGAGCCGCGGCGCAACAACGTCTATACGCGCCCCTGCCGCGGAAGCTCGGCGGGCGGCGGCTACTCGACCGTGGACGATCTCTTGAGGCTCGTTCTCGCCCTCGGGGCCGGGAAGCTTTCGGCCCCCGAGGCGGCGCGGACGGCTTCGGAACAAGGGATGGCCGTCGGCGGCGGAGCTCCCGGAATTAACGCTTTTCTCGAAACGCTTCCGGCGTCGGGCTACACGGTCGTCGTGCTTTCGAACTACGATCCTCCGGCGGCGATGTCGGTCGGCCGCACGATCGGCGCCCTCATCAAGCGCTTGCAATAACGGCGGTTGCGGCTCATTCGGTGCCGCCCGGGCGGAGCCGCCCGGGCGGCATCCCCCGTTGCTTTCGAACCCTCGATAGTATATCCTCGACAGCCGAGGCCCCGATCGGTCAGAGGAGCCGCAAGCAACCGCGCACGACGGCCGCGCGGCGAAGGAGCAGTGTCCGCGTCTCGCGCGACGGATTCGCGTACACGTCGAAAGGAGCGAGCGTGAAAGGCAAGACCATCTACATTACGAAGTTCGATTACGAGCGCCTGAAAGAGCTTCTCGGCGTGGCCAACACCTTTTCGTACAACGGCAGAACGGACCTCGCCAAGCTCGCCGGCGAGCTCGAGCGCGCGGAGATCCTCGATTCGGAGGAGATCCCGTCCGACGTCGTAACCATGAACTCGCGCGCCGAGATCCGCGATCTCGAAACCGGCGAAACCATGACCTACACCCTCGTCTTCCCTCGGGACGCCAACATCGACGAGGGGAGGATCTCGATATTCGCTCCCCTCGGAACGGCGATTCTCGGCTTCCGGGCCGGCGACGATCTCGAGTGGGAGGTTCCGAGCGGCACGCGGCGTCTTCGCATAGAGAAGATTCTTTACCAACCCGAGGCGGAAGGCCACTACGACCGCTAGCCTGCGGGCAAACCGGACGGCGAGACAAGGAGCGGAATCATGAGCGAGCCGACGAGCGGCGACCGCGGCGAGCGGCAGGAACGGCTCAAAGAGATTATCAAGGAGCTGCATGCCGGCGTTCCCGTCGAAAAGCTCCAGAAGACCTTCGCGAAGATCATCAAGGACACCTCGCCGGAGGAGATCGCCGCGATGGAGAACGCCCTTATCGAGGAGGGCTTTCCCGTCGACGAGGTCCGGAGGCTCTGCGACGTGCACGTGCGGGTGTTCGACAAGGCGCTGAAGAAGCTCGGAAAGCCGGGCAAGGTGCCGGGCCACCCGGTGTACACGTTTCTGCAGGAGAACAAGACGGCCAAGGAGATACTGAAGGAGCTCGACAAGCGCTCGAAGCACCTGCGGGACAACGACACGAAGATGGGGGCCCTCGCCGCCTTCGCCGAGAGCTTCGCGCGGTTCAAGCAGATCGAGAAGCATTACGCCCGCAAGGAGTACCAGCTCTTCCCGGCGCTCGAGCGAAAGGGCTTCACGGGACCGACGAAAGTGATGTGGAGCAAGCACGACGAGATCCGCGCGACGATAAAGGACGCCGAGGCGGCGCTGCACGCGAAGGACTGGAAGAACCTCCGCGAGCACGTCAAGTCGCTGAGGGACGCCGCGAAGAAGATGATATTCCTCGAGGAAAAGATCCTCTACCCGACCGCCTCGCGCAAGCTCACCGACGTCGAATGGGCCGACATCAAGCGCGGCGAGAGCGAGATCGGATACGCGTGGGTGACGCCGTCGAACCTCTGGGACGCCGAGATCGCGAAGGCGCTCTCCCTCGCCCACGGAGGAGCCCCGGCCGCCGGAACGGGCTCCGGCGCCGCACCGGGAGCCGCCGCCGGTTCAGCGCTCCCACC